>CAMFLD010000208.1 GCA_945957245.1 uncultured Flavobacterium sp.
CCTTTAAAGCAGGCAACATTCCTTCCTGTTCTTCATCGTCATCATCGTTTCCTTCAAGATAAACTTTTAAGAATCCTTCAAATTTGATGACTTCACCAGAAGCATGAAAAATTTCAGAATGATTGTTAGCCTCAATGCCAACATTTGTTCTTTCCAATTCGGCATCACTCATTTGCGAAGCTAAAGTCCTTTTCCAGATTAGGTCATACAAACGGGCCTGATCTCTTTCAGCATTGATTGTATGACGGGACATATCTGTAGGACGAATGGCTTCGTGCGCTTCCTGTGCTCCTTTACTTTTAGTATTAAAGCTTCGGGGTTTGGAGAATTCTTTGCCGTAAGATTTTGTTATTTCTGCTTCCGCAGCACTCATTGCTTCCTGAGACAGATTAACGCTGTCTGTTCTCATATAAGTAATAAGTCCCGCTTCATATAAACGTTGCGCAATCTGCATAGTAATACCTACCGGAAGGTAAAGTTTACGGGCAGCTTCCTGCTGCAATGTTGAAGTTGTGAATGGAGCGGCCGGGGATTTTTTGGTTGGTTTTGTTTCTAAATCCTTTACCTTATATATAGAACCTATATTTTTATTCAGAAAATCTTCTGCTTCCTGTTTTGTCGCCAGGTTCTTAGCTAATTTAGCTTTAACCACTTTTCCGGATTCGTTTGTAAACTCGGCAGTTACAGAATAAGAGGCAACGGGTTTAAATTCCTGTATTTCCCTTTCACGTTCTACAATAAGACGAACGGAAACCGATTGTACACGCCCGGCAGATAATCCGCCTTTTACTTTTTTCCATAAAACAGGTGAAAGTTCATATCCTACCAAACGATCCAGTACTCTTCGGGCCTGTTGGGCATTTACAAGATTATAATCTATCTCTCTGGGGTTTTCAATAGCTTTTAATATGGCGTTTTTGGTAATTTCGTGGAAAACAATTCTTTTGGTTTTGTTTTTATCGAGTTTTAGTTCTTCCGCAAGGTGCCAGGAAATAGCTTCTCCTTCACGATCCTCATCGGAAGCCAACCAAACGGTATTGGCATTTTTAGCAAATGATTTAAGTTTGGTAACCAAAGCTTTTTTGTCGGGCGACACTTCATATTTTGGCTTGAAACCGTTGTTAACATCTACTCCAATTTCCTTAGAAGGTAAATCTGCAATATGTCCATAGCTTGATTCTACCTGAAAATCTGTTCCTAAAAACTTTTCGATGGTTTTTGCCTTTGCCGGCGACTCAACGATAACTAAATTCTTTGCCATAACCCAATTTTATTGCTTTTAAATAATATAGATGATATGCTCAGCCATTATAACGGCAAACTAAGTTTGTGTTTATGACCGCTTGTGACAGTCCGCTTTTCAACATCAAATATGTCGGCAAAAGTAAACGTTTTTTTTAAATTTACGATTTACTGTTGTTTTTTAACGATGAATGGAACTTTAAAGCCTTAAAACAGGTTTTTGAAAGAACCTATATTGTAGTATCGTGATTTTTTTTCACCGCATCTTTATCATAACTGACAAACATATTTATATATATGTTTCTTGCCAATCTTGAATTTATCGGCATCAGTATTACCAATGCCAATATGATGGCAATAAAAGATTCCAAAATGTCTAATCCAATGAAAACTTTTGAAATGATAAAGGCGGCAACTCCAACAGCTACCGTCAATCCATAGTTGACATACATGGCTCCATAAAAAAAAGAAGGTTCCAACTGGTATTGTAATCCACAGTGGCTACAGGTTTCATTCATGGTTAATAATTTGGGTAAGTTGTACGGATTTCGGTCAACGTACATTCTTTCTTCCTGGCATTTGGGACAAGTTCCTGTTAAAATGCTATTTAGTTTGGTTCCTTTTTTTAACATTTGCAAAAATTTTATACAAAGGTAACCTCAAAGCAAGCATTTTTGTTCTAATCCGCTATTTTTTTTATTTATGTTGAATATCCATAATTTATCGGTTTCGTTTGGCGGAACCTATCTTTTTGAAGAAGTTACTTTTCGTTTAGGCTCAGGAGACAGGGTAGGGCTGGTCGGAAAAAATGGCGCCGGAAAATCCACAATGCTTAAAATCCTGGCGGGTGATTTTAAACCCGATTCAGGTCAGATTGCCACAGAAAAAGATGTTAAGATTGGATTCTTAAGACAGGATATTGATTTTGAACAGGGTAGAACGGTTCTGGATGAAGCCTATCAGGCATTTGAAGAAATAAAAAGTACGGAACTTAAGATAGATGATATTAATCATCAGTTGGCAACCCGTACCGATTACGAAAGTCAGGCTTATTCTGATTTGATTGAAAAATTGAGTGATTTAACACATCATTACGAAATATTAGGAGGTTATAACTATGTAGGTGATACAGAAAAGATTCTTCTTGGACTTGGTTTTAAACGGGAAGAGTTCAATAATCAGACCGATACTTTTTCCGGAGGATGGAGAATGCGTATTGAGCTGGCCAAATTATTATTACAATCCAATGATATCCTTTTGCTCGATGAGCCTACCAACCACCTTGATATTGAAAGTATCATTTGGCTGGAAAGTTTCCTGAAAAATTTTCCGGGAGTAGTGGTGATTGTATCCCACGATAAAATGTTTTTAGACAATGTAACTAATAGGACAATTGAAATTTCTTTAGGTAAAGCCTATGATTTCAATAAACCCTATTCGCAATATTTGGTTTTACGGGAAGAAATCCGTGAGAAGCAATTGGCAACCCAAAAAAATCAGGCAAAGAAAATTGAAGAAACTCAAAAGCTCATTGACAGATTCCGTTATAGTGCTACTAAATCATCTATGGCGCAGTCGCTTATCAAGAAATTGGATAAAGTGGAGCGTATTGAGGTAGATGAAGACGATAATTCGGTTATGAATATTTCGTTTCCCGTTTCGCAGGTGCCGGGACGGGTCGTGGTAGAAGCGGAACATGTAACCAAGGCTTATGGCGATAAGGTAATTTTGAAAGACATTTCGCTTTTGGTAGAACGGGGTTCCAAGATTGCATTTGTAGGACAGAATGGTCAGGGAAAATCGACTTTTATGAAAGCGATTGTTAACGAATTTAAATATGAAGGTTCCATTAAACTTGGGCACAATGTACAGTTGGGTTATTTTGCGCAAAATCAGGCGGAATATCTTGATGGTGAAAAAACACTGTTGGATACGATGCTGGATGCTGCAACAGATACCAATAGGATGAAAGTGCGGGATATGTTGGGAGCTTTTCTTTTTCGAGGCGATGATGTGGAGAAAAAGGTTAAAGTGCTTTCCGGTGGGGAACGCAACCGTTTGGCTTTATGCAAGCTTTTGCTCCAGCCTATCAATGTTTTGGTAATGGATGAGCCTACCAACCATTTGGATATTAAATCAAAAAATGTGTTGAAGGCAGCACTTCAGAAATATGAAGGAACCTTGCTTTTAGTTTCCCACGACAGGGATTTTCTTCAGGGAATGGCCAATATTGTTTACGAATTTAAAGATCAGAAAATCAGGGAATACCTTGGAGATATCAACTTCTTTCTGGAGCAACGCAATGTTCAGAATATGCGTGAGATTGAGAAAAAAGATGTTGCCGTTTCACAGGTAAATGCCAAAGAGACCAAAAGCCTGTCTTACGAAGAACAAAAGAAAAATAAATCTCTTCAAAACCGCCTGAGTAAAATTGAAAGCCAGATTCAGCAATTGGAAAAAGACATTCAGGCAGATGACAAAGCCTTAGCTTCCAATTATGATAAGCATGTCGAAGATGCCAATTTCTTTATTGCTTATAACAAAAAGAAACAGGAACTGGAAAAACTACTGGAAGACTGGGAAGAGGTTCAGGGTGAAATTGACAAATTATAATCAAAAAGAGTTCCAACAGGAACTCTTTTTTTTATTCTTTATCGAAAATTAACTTGACATAAGTGGTATCTTTTTTAGTGTCAAAAACAATGCGCCTGTTGGGTTTGTTTTGTAATTCAAAATTGCCGTTGACAGTACATTTTGCTTCGGCAAAAAGATAACAGGTTTCTGTAGTAATGACCGCTTTGTACAAACTATCTTTTACTAACTCCTGCATCGGATAGTCGCTTTCCCAACTTAAAGGTTTTCCTTCTCCCCTAATTCCGACAGATTGAATATTTTTGACTTTAGAAACATCCAACGTTATCACTACAACACGTTTATATGATTTTTGAACGCAACTGCTCATGAGCATCATGATGGCTGTTATTTTTAGAATAGTTTTCATAGTGATGTTTTTTTACGGGTTATTACATAATCAATTCCAAACCTGCCGGAACCTAATACCATATAGAATATTCCAATCCAAAGGAATCCCATTGCAGGAAGACAATTCCACAAACCATTATGTATCTGTTGAGCAAAAATAGCAACCAGCATGGTAGCAGTAATCATAAAAGAAGCAATGCGTGTCTGGAATCCTATTAGTAAAAAAATACCGCCAACAGCTTCACTAAAAGCTCCTAACCAAGCAAATAATGATGGAGCAATGGCAAATATTCCTCCGTAAGCGGCTACATCTTTGGGAAACCAGAATGCCACTTCAAAGAAGCCTAAATTATTATCTGCAGGTGACCAGGGCAATCCAAATTTCGCTGCTCCAAATTCGGAAGTTAGAAGATAGCCACAAATGATTCGTGGGAAGAGAAAAAGTAAATCCATGTACCAATGCGGCAGTAATAGGGGTCGGGTTAATTGTTTTATTATTTTTTTCATAATGATTAATTGATTGATGATTGAAACTACAATTGGATAAAATCACCGTTTCCGGTTTTTTTAGAATTGATATCGAATTTGGCTTTTCCAATATTTTTAATATCGCCGTTTCCATTCAGGGTTGCGTTGAGTTCTTGCGAAACATTTACATATACATCGCCATTACCGGTATTTTTTACAGTGGCTTTTTTAGCCAAAAGTTTGTTTGCATCGATAGTCCCATTTCCGCTTTTGACAACATCCAAACGGTCAGTCATACCGCTTATTTCAGTTTCGCCATTACCGTTGTTTTCTATTCTGAAGTAACGTCCGATAACATTCTTGAGAATCAAATTACTGTTTCCGGTATTTTTAATAACCGATGCTTCAGGCATAGTGATTTTTATTTTGAAATTCGTGTTTTCAATATATTTTCTGTTGTTCCAATTATCTTTAAAACTTACAGTTAATTCTTGTTTAGCCGCATTTTCATTTATAGAAAAAATACTTTCCAGATTGTCATCAATAGTAACTGTAATGCTGAAAGGTTTTCCGATTTCGACCTCTAGTTTTCCGTCAAGGTTTTCGAAATATACTTTGTCAAAGTTTTTAAAGTTGTAGGTTTTGGTACTGATTTTTCCTGAACCTTTTAATTGTGCGGAAGCCAAAATGCTTGCCAATACCATTGAGATTGTAATTAGAATTGTTTTCATGAGATGATGTTTTAATGATTATTTCTGAGGCAAAATTGCGCCATAAAACATCGTCAATCGCTTCAAATTA
>CAMFLD010000209.1 GCA_945957245.1 uncultured Flavobacterium sp.
ATGCAATACCAAATAGGAACGCCTATAAAGACACATTTCAGATATTTGATGAATAAGTCTCTTCTGGTGAAAAATGCAATGAAATCACCCCGTTTTATCGCTTCGTTCTCTTTCACGTTTTTAAACATGCCGCTCTCGGCAACACTAATTCGTAAAACCAATAGTATTAAACCCAAGGCACCCCCGATGATGTAAGCCACGGTCCAGCTCTTAGCCAGTTCAACGGTAAGTTGGGCCACTACTGCTCCCAAAACCCCAAAACCTGCTACAATCGAGCAGCCGATGGCACGTAGTTCTTTGGGTAGGGTTTCTGAAACTAATGTGATTCCGGCACCCAGTTCCCCAGCTAAGCCTATTCCGGCTACGAAGCGGAGCAAAGCATAAGCAAGGGCTTTGTCCATGAAGTTGATGTTGGGTAAAAAACCACAGGCAATGTTGGCCAGCGAATAAACCAAAATGGAGCCAAAAAGAACAGATAGGCGCCCTTTTTTGTCCCCAAAAATTCCCCATAAAATCCCGCCTAAAACCATCCCGAACATCTGATAATTAATAATCGTAGTTCCCACTTTATCAACATCTAAGCCAAGGTCTTTTAAACTTTCAATTCTAACAATACCAAATAGCAGTAAATCATAAATATCTACAAAGTAACCCAATGAGGCAATGATAACAGGGAAGCTTAAAAGCAGTTTGATTTTTTGTTGGTTAGTGAGGTTTTTCATTTTGGATTGGTTTATGGTATAAATATAAAAATAAAAACAAAAAACCGGCAAGAATTTGCTTCAGGCCGGTTTAAGATGTCCTTAAAAATGTTTTTATATTTTTAATGCTGATTTAGTCTTCTTAACGAGCCCGTCTTTATTTACCATTACTGAAATAGCTTTAAGTCTGATATAAGGGACGCTCATGTAAATATATCCGTCTCTTCCCGATTTGGTTCCCCACGAATTTTTTACTTTATAATACAGATTACCTTTTTGGTCGGCAACTTTACCTACAATATGCATCAAATGGTCGTCCTGGGTGTCGTAGTTTTCAAATTCCTGCTGACGGTACTCGGGGGTAATTATCTTTTCGGGTTTAATTTCAGTCAAAATAGCTTTACTGTCATTTTCGTTTTCAGGGATTACGGCAATACCATTATCTTTGGAAAAAGTTGGTTCGCTTACATCTGTATCTAAGGCTAATGTATATCCTTTATCAATCGCATTATCAATATTTTGAATAAATTCATCTAAAGATAAATTATAATAAATTCCATTGGCAAAATTATCAGGAATATTTAAAATGAATTTGGAATAATAAGGCTGGTTTGTAAAAGAAGTGAGCGTTACATAATCATCCAGATTGAGTTTGGTTGTGCTTAGAAATTGTATTGGGGTAAGAGGTTTTTCTAAGGTAATATTTTTATCATCAAAGCTCTGTTGCGGGATGAGAATGTTGCCGTCGGTGCTTATTTTCCCCATATAATTATCAAGAATGGAGATGTAATCCGATTTCCAGTTTGGGTATTTTTTAGGAGTTAGTTCAACTGCTTTTTTTACCACCCTTTCCAATTCGGCTTCCATTTTGTCATGGTTGTATTGCTCTTCAATATTGTTTTTTCCAATGTAAATGCTTTGGGGAACTACGCCATATTTCTTGGCGCTATTGATGACATCGTGACTCAATCCTCCTTCGCCAAACTGTGCTTTGCCTTGGCGCATAACATAATTTTCAGCTTTGTCGAGGTAGGTGTTGCGTACGTTGTACATTTCTGAAAGATCTATTTTTTTTCCTGAGATGCGGATGATTTCGGCTTCCAGAAAGGAAGTAGTTGAGAAACTCCAGCAGGTGCCGGTTTTGTCCTGTGAGATTACTGGATTAGTTTCTATGTCCTTAAGGGTATGAAATTCATAAGCTTGAGAAAATCCCAGAGTGCTTAATAAGATAAAAGCAACATGAAATATCGATTTCTTCATAAGATTTTACTATTTCTTTTTGTCGTTTGGAGTAAAAAATGCTTTATTTTTACGCTAAAATAGAGCAATTTATTTTTTCAGATTTTAATTTAACAAACTTTAGCATTTAAATGGATTCAATTAATTGGAAGACAGTTAAGGATTTTGAAGATATAACGTATAAAAAATGCAATGGCGTTGCCAGGATTGCGTTTAACCGTCCGGATGTGCGCAATGCATTCCGCCCTAAAACAACATCAGAATTATTGCAGGCTTTTCATGATGCTCAGGAAGATACTTCGATTGGCGTAGTTTTGCTGTCGGCGGAAGGACCTAGTTCTAAAGACGGGGTATGGTCATTCTGCTCAGGTGGAGATCAGAAAGCCCGCGGGCATCAAGGGTATGTGGGAGATGATGGTTATCATCGGCTGAATATCCTGGATGTTCAACGGTTAATCCGGTTCATGCCCAAAGCAGTAATCTGTGTGGTTCCCGGATGGGCAGTAGGAGGAGGTCATAGCCTGCATGTGGTTTGTGATTTGACATTGGCCAGCAAGGAACATGCTATTTTTAAACAGACTGATGCTGATGTCACTAGTTTTGACGGAGGGTATGGGTCTGCTTATCTGGCTAAGATGGTTGGGCAGAAAAAAGCACGTGAAATCTTCTTTCTGGGGAGGAATTATTCCGCTCAGGAAGCTTTTGACATGGGGATGGTTAATGCAGTGGTGCCTCATGCAGAGCTTGAAGCAACAGCTTATGAATGGGCACAGGAAATATTGGCAAAATCGCCTACATCTATCAAAATGCTGAAATTTGCTATGAACCTAACAGATGATGGTATGGTTGGACAGCAGGTTTTTGCCGGAGAGGCCACCCGCTTAGCTTACATGACTGATGAAGCCAAAGAAGGGCGTGATGCCTTTTTGGAAAAAAGGAAGCCTAATTTCGATAAAAAATGGCTGCCGTAAGTATTGCACAGAAAAGGTTTTAAAACCAAAATTTAAATCATAAAAATGAAACATTGGATTGAAGCTGCCCGGGTTCGCACCTTGCCGTTATCGGTATCAGGCATTATTGTTGGTAGTTTTTTTGCGCTCTCAACACAAACAGATGAAGTGCTTACGCCTACGCAGGTTTTTAATTGGAAAACCTTTGGTTTGCTACTATTGACAACAGTAGGTTTGCAGGTTTTATCGAATTTTGCGAATGATTATGGTGATGGGGTCAAAGGAACTGACAATGAAGACAGGGTAGGGCCTAAAAGGGCTATACAAAAAGGGGTAATTACTCCGGCTGCAATGAAAAGAGCTATCATTGTTACTTCTGCATTGACTTTTTTGTCTGTTATTGCCTTGATTTATAATGCTTTTCATTTCAAATATTTTTATTACTCCATTTTCTTTCTAATTCTTGGGGTCATAGCTATAGCTTCGGCTATTCGTTATACGGTTGGTACAGGAGCTTATGGTTACAAGGGATATGGCGATTTATTCGTATTCCTGTTCTTTGGACTTGTAAGTACTTTTGGGTCTTACTTTATGTTTGCCAAAGAAGTGAACTGGCTGTTGTTTTTACCATCTATTGCCATTGGTTTTCTGAGTGTTGGAGTTTTAAATCTTAATAACATGCGTGATGAGGAAAGTGATAGAAAAGCGGGGAAGAATACTATTGTAGTTCAAAAAGGGGGCGAATGGGCAAAAAAATACCATTATTTCCTAATTATTTCAGCTATGGTGCTTGTTGTTTTATTTGGTTTGCTGAATAGTTTCCATTTCGATCAATACTTGTTTTTAGCAGCTTATTTTCCTTTAATCTCACATCTTATGACGGTGCGTAAAAATAGAAATCCCAAGTTGTTAGATCCTGAGCTTAAAAAACTTGCTTTAAGTACATTCTTTTTATCTGTTTTATTAGCGTTGAGCTTAATTTATCTGGTTTCCGATCTTTTGGTGACCTATATCTAAAAAAATATTTATTATGAAAATTACATTTTACGGACACGCCTGTTTTGGGATTGAGGTCGGAGGAAAACACATTATCATAGATCCCTTTATTTCTGCTAATGAAAAAGCAAAGCATATAAATATCAATGAATTAAAAGCGGATTACATTCTGCTTACCCATGCGCATCAGGATCATACGCTGGATGTGGAATTGATTGCGAAAAATAACAATTCGGTAATTGTTTCGGGTTACGAAGTGGCTGTTCATTACGGCAATAAAGGGTTTCAGTACCATCCTCTTAATCATGGCGGAAGCTCTAAATTCGATTTTGGGAAGGTAAAATATGTGGCGGCAATCCACTCCAGTTCTTTTGCCGATGGAAGTTATGGAGGTAATCCCGGAGGCTTCGTAATCGAAGGAGAGCATAAAAACATATACATTTCAGGTGATACTGCGCTTACCATGGATATGAAACTTATTCCATTGCGGACTAAGCTTGATTTGGCAATCCTGCCTATAGGGGACAATTTTACCATGGATATTGAAGATGCTATCCTGGCATCTGATTTTGTGGAGTGTGATAAAGTATTAGGCTGTCATTACGATACGTTTGGATACATCACCATAAATCATGATGAGGCTAAAAAGAAGTTTTTTGATGCAGGCAAGGATCTAATGCTTTTGGGTATTGGTGAAAGCATTGTGCTCTAAAATGAAAGCTTCCTATTTTCAATATATTCTTCATTTCAAACAGCCTTCAGGGACTTCTCGCGGTGTTTTAACAGACAAGGAAACTTGGTTTATCGTTTTGGAAGAAAACGGTAAAAAAGGAATCGGGGAGTGTGGAATTCTTCGTGGATTAAGTGCTGATGACCGTCCGGATTATGAAGAAAAATTACAATGGGTTTGTCAAAATATTCATCTCGGAGAACAAAAGCTTTGGGAGGAATTAATGGAATTTCCCTCAATTCAATTTGGAATTGAGATGGCATTTCTTTCGCTCAAAAGCGATTCTCCTTATGTTTTATTTCCGTCAGATTTTACAAAAAACAACAAAGGTATTTCAATAAATGGATTGATTTGGATGGGGGATAAGCCCTTCATGAAAGAGCAGATTGAGGCTAAAATAAAAGACGGTTTTACTTGTATAAAACTCAAGATTGGGGCTATAGATTTCGATAAAGAAATGGATTTATTACGCCTTATCCGGAATAATTTTGATGAAAACACCATTGAAATCCGTGTTGATGCTAATGGGGCTTTTAGTGAAAATGAAGCTTTAGATAAAATTAGTCAAATATCTGGTTTTAAATTGCATAGTATTGAACAACCGATTAAAAAAAATAATACTGACATGATGTCAGTGTTGTGTAAAAATACGAAAATACCTATAGCTTTGGATGAGGAGTTGATTGGGGTGTTTACCATCAAAGACAAGCAGGAACTGCTCGAAAAAATCAGACCGCAATACATCGTTTTAAAGCCAAGTTTCATAGGTGGATTTCGGGGGACTTTAGAATGGATTTCCATTGCGGAAAAATTAAATATTGGTTGGTGGATTACTTCAGCATTAGAAAGTAATATCGGATTGAATGCAATTGCAC
>CAMFLD010000210.1 GCA_945957245.1 uncultured Flavobacterium sp.
AGCGTATCGCAGATTTTAATTTCAAGTCACCAAAATAGGGATGCTTGAAATAGTTTTTGGTTTTAAGCGAATGTAACTCTTTGATGCTGTTTCTCACGACTTCCGATTTTTCAATTAGATGTGACTGGGTTATGTTGCCTTCAGGCTGAACAGATTTGGGAGCTCTTCCTCTTCCTCTTGGAATTTTTTTTAATATGTTTAATACTAAAATCCGCTTGAAGTTTAACCGCCATTTGTAATCATCAGGATTGGATTTCTTTAAACTGTTTACAACAGCATACAAAACCAGAAACGAATGTTCAATATGCCATCCAACTGATGATTGGGAAATGGCAGGATTCAATTTTTCATAAAAATCAATATGTGATGCTAATTGTTCTATTTGCTTTTGTAGTTTTTCCATGATTAAGTATTATCTAGAACTCCATTCCCACAATCCATATTGTGTTTTTTGGTCTACCGGATGTCCTGATTGTTTTAAGGTTAACATAATCTGCCCACGATGATGACTTTCATGAGAAATCAGATATCCCAGGAAAGCAGTAGGATGAGGTTTGAATGCTTTTATTTTGCCTTCAGTAAAACCTTTTTCTAAGAGTCGGGCAATCGCTTCAGCGCTTTTATTAAGTTCAGAAACCAAGATAGTTTTATCAATTTTAACTTCTTTATCTATTTTAAGCAAGCCTTCCAACAAATCGGGAGAGGAAGCTTTAAGCCACATCATCCTTACATTATGTAGATGTGCAAATTGTTCGCCAACTTTTCGGCCTTTAGAGGCTGATATATCATTCAGATAATTTTCATCAATGGCATCAAGCAAATAAATATTGATGCGGTTATGGATAAGCCAGGTTTCAATTATGTCATTCATTTTATAAAATTAAAATCCCAAACGTAAGTTTGGGATTTGTTTATAATTAATTAAGCTTCTTCGCTTTCCTTATCCAGGTATTCCTGTACAATTTCAATGGCATTAGTAACTACATCACTCAAAGCAGTAATGAAGCTTCCGTCTTCAGCCGTGTCAATGGCATGCTTGATTGCTTCAACCTCTTTTTTGATGATTTCGTGTGTTACATCACGTCCACTTTCTTTAATTCCTTCCATGATAAGACCGATGATTTCTTCTTCGGTTCTACCTCGTAAGTGTTTTTCCTGACGAATGATAATATGGTCAAACATGCGGGCTGCAATGGCTGCACATTCTTTAATGTCTTCATCTCTACGGTCACCAACGCCAGCAATAATTCCAATTTTCTTAGTTGCTTCCACAGAACTTAAGAATTCTTCAACTCCTTTGTATCCGGCTGGATTATGCGCAAAATCGATAAGCACTTTGAATCGCTTGAACTCAAAAATGTTCATCCTTCCGGGAGTTTGAGCTGCGCTTGGAATGAAGGTTTGAAGAGAAAGACTAATATCGTCTGTTTTAAAACCCTGCAGATAGGCTGCCAGCGTAGCTGCTAATACGTTGGCAATCATGAATCTTGCTTTTCCTCCCATCGTCAGCGGCACGTGAGTTGCTTTTTCAACTCTAATTTTCCATTCTCCTTTTTTGATGGTAATGTATCCATTTTCATAAACAGCCACAATTTTACCTTCTTTAGAGAATTGTTTTACTTTAGGATTATTTTCATCTAAACTAAAGTAAGCAATGTTACAGCTTAATTCGTTTGCTATTTTTAAACATTGTTCGTCTTCTGCATTCAGTATTGCCCAGCCATCTTTCTTGACACTTTTCACTACTGTGCTTTTTACACGGGCTAAGTCCTCTAAAGTATGAATGTCACTAAGGCCTAAATGGTCCTCCTGAATATTTGTAATGATTCCGATGTCGCAACGGCTAAAGCCTAATCCCGAACGAAGAATTCCGCCACGGGCTGTTTCCAGTACAGCAAACTCGACTGTTGGATCTTTTAAAATATACTCTGCCGATATTGGCCCAGTAGTATCGCCTTTTTCCATCATGTGGTTTTGCACGTAGATACCGTCTGACGTAGTGAAACCAACTTTATACCCATTGTTTTTAACAATATGGGCAATAAGTCGGGTAGTGGTTGTTTTACCATTGGTTCCGGTTATGGCAATTATTGGAATACGGCTTGGTTTTCCAGGTGGATAAAGCATATCAATTACCGGAGCGGCAACATTTCTTGGCAATCCTTCGGAAGGAGCAAGGTGCATACGGAATCCGGGTGCTGCGTTTACCTCTAAGATACAACCGCCATTTTCTTTTAATGGCTGTGTTAGGTTTTCCGCCATGATATCGATACCGCAGACATCCAATCCGATTACTCTTGAAATCCTTTCACAAAGGAAAATGTTTTCCGGGTGCATCATGTCGGTCACATCTATTGAGGTTCCTCCCGTGCTTAGATTGGCTGTTGATTTCAGGTATACGACTTCATCTTTCTTAGGAACGGTTTCCAAAGTATAATTTAGTTTTTCCAATAAATCGGTGGTGTCTCTGTCGACATCAATTTCGGTTAGTACATTTTCGTGACCGTAGCCGCGTCTTGGATCTCTGTTGGTTTCTTCGATTAATTGCTGAATGGTTTGTTTTCCATCACCTTTTACGTGTGCCGGTTCTCTTTTGGCAGCAGCGACGAGTTTATTATCAATTACCAAAACCCTGAAATCGTATCCGGTTATGAATTTTTCTACGATAACACGATGGCTGTATTTTTTTGCGTAGGCTAATCCTTCTACTGCATCTTCACGGTTTTTTACATTGATGGATGCTCCTTTTCCATGATTTCCATCCAATGGCTTGATTACAATTGGGTAACCGATTTTACGGATTACATCATCCAAATCTTCTTCATCCACACAAATTCCACCACTTGCTACCGGAATGGAAGCTGCTTCCAGCATTCTTTTTGTCTGTTCTTTGTTGCAGGCAATATCCACGGCAATGCTACTTGTTTTGCAGGTAATGGTTGCCTGAAAACGCATTTGGTTAATTCCGTAACCTAATTGCACCAGTGAATTTGTACCTAATCTTATCCATGGGATATCACGGGAAACGGCTTCTTCTACGATACTTCCGGTAGAAGGTCCAAGGCGTACACGCTCCCTGATTTCACGCATTTTCTGTATGTCGGCTTCAACATCATAATCGGTTCCGGCAATAAGTGCTTCGGCAATGCGCACAGAACTTTCTGCGGCAAACATCCCTACATTTTCTTCCGTATAGCTGAATACTACATTATATACGCCTGGGGTTTTAGTTTCACGGGTTCTTCCGAAACCGGTTTCCATTCCGGCTAAGGTTTGGATTTCCAATGCTATGTGTTCTATGACGTGTCCCATCCAGGTGCCCCGTTCTACACGGGAGAAGAATCCACCTCTCACACCTTCTGAGCAACGGTGCTCGATCATGGTAGGAAACATGGCTTCTATCCTTTCACGAAAACCTTCGATTTTGTTGGTGGGGAATTGTTCCATTTCTTCCAAATCAAGACGCATTTGGATTAATTTTTTTCGTTGAACACTCCAAATGTTAGGGCCACGAAGCGCTTGGATCTTATCTATTTTCATCGTTAGGATTAATTAGTGAAAGTAATTAGTAATGATTTTGTTAAAAATAGGAAATTTTTGTTGTCAAAAAGTAATTTTTTTAATGGAATGTTAAAAAAGTAAAGAGATCGTTGAAGGTATGTTGATTTTCAGAATTTTAACTACTTGAAATGCAATACAATTACCATCTTACTCCAATTGATTTGAAATATAATGGTATTGCTTTAGCAAAGAAATTGAGCAGTTCCGAATGTCAACAGGACATTCTCCACTTACTATCAAATACTCCTAAATAAAATGGGTTATTTTTTGATAAAGTTCGGTATCGTGCATGCTGTGGCCTAATCCGGTGGTTTCGATGAAGATGGAGTTTTTCCAAGCTTTGGCATACTTGCGGCCTTCGTCTATAAGGACTACATCGTCTTCGAGGTCGTGGGCGATGAGTGCCTTTTGAGTGAAGTTTTGGGCAAATTTATGTCCCGAGAAATCATCTAAATCGATTTGGAATTTCTGGACAAAATAGTCTTCGAGTTGGCTTTTGACCCTTTTATTAAGGCTCAGCATGTTTATGAAATTGTCGCTTACAATCCTAAAGTCGGAAGGGGCTCCCAACATGATGACTTTCTCAACGGGTGTATTTTTGTTTTTGTTGAGATAATAAGATATAGCTGCACCTCCTATAGAATGCCCGATTAGAGTTTTGGGTTGGTATTTTTGTACAACTAAATTGATAAACTCAGCGTACTTTGGAGTGCCAAATTCAGTTCCTTCGCTTAATCCGTGGGCGGGACCATCTAGGGCAATGATTGTTTTGCCAAGTGGTTTTAGATGCTGAAGCAATTTTTTCCATCTGGAGGCATTGCTTTCCCAGCCGTGAATCAAAAGTATGGTTTCCTGATTGTTGGTTGTATGTTGTCCGGTTTTAGTTGGTTCCCAGATATAGGCGGGAAATTTTTCGTTATTGTATTCGAAGGTTTCTATGGTTGCATTCCGCAGTATTTTGGGTAATTCTTCTTTTTTTAACTGACCTTTTCTGGGTTGGGTAAAAAGCCGGTAGGCTTTCATTTTGGCATTTTCCGGATTGACATAACTCATGAGGTTGAGGTAGGCCCCGATTGATTTGGTAAGGATAAATAATTGAATTTTTTGCATAAAAAAATCCCGATTGCTCGGGATTGTATTTTTATAGATTAGCAAATAAAGCCTGCATTTTTTCTCTTTCTTCTTCGGCTAAAACGGCGTCAACCAAAATTCTTCCTGAATGCTCATCAGTGATAATTTTTTTTCTGGCTGCAATTTCAACCTGAGTTTGCGGCGGAATAGTAAAGAATGAACCGGCAGAAGCACCACGCTCGATGGATACAACGGCTAATCCGTTGCGAACACTAGAACGGATTCTTTTGTAAGCAGCCAATAATCTTTCCTCGATTTGGGCTTCAAACTCTGCTGATTTCTCCATTAAGAAATTCTCTTCTTTTTGGGTTTCAGCCATAATATCGCTTAACTCTGCTTTTTTGTGTTTTAAGTGAGCTGATTTTTGATCAAGTTTCTCTTTAGAGTTGGCAATAACTTCTTTTTTGTGTTCAATGGAAGCTTTTAATTCTCTGATTTGTTTTTCAGCCAATTGGATTTCCAATTCCTGAAATTCAACTTCTTTGGTTAATGAATTAAATTCTCTGTTATTACGAACATCTTTTTGTTGTGCTGAATATTTTTTGATAGCAGCCTGATGCTCTTCGATAGCACTTTTTTTAGCTTTGATTTGTTCTTCGATAGTAATCAAATCAGCTTTTAATTTGTCCAAACGTGTACTCAAACCAGTAACTTCATCCTCTAAATCTTCAACTTCCAAAGGCAGTTCGCCTCGTACATTTCTGATTACTTCATTTCTTGAATCTATGATTTGCAAATCATAAATAGCTCTTAATTTGTCTTCATCATATAGTTCTTTTGTAGTCGCC
>CAMFLD010000211.1 GCA_945957245.1 uncultured Flavobacterium sp.
ATATAATTACCGAAGCTAATGGAACTGATTTACTCAAATTGTTAAGCGGTATCATTAAAGTAACCAAAAGGCTTATAATAATATTGGCCAGCGTAAAATTCCACAGGTTCCTGATTGGAAGTACCAATAGTTTACGCCAGGAGTTTATTTCGCCGCCCCATTGATGAACAAGATAATAGTAATCATTTCCGATGGGAACAAACAACAATGGATCATCATAATTTAGCAGATGAAAAGATTTGCTTGGGGCAATGATTTTAAAACCTTCTAATGTGGTGTTGTGGTTTTTCTCCATCAATCGGATTTTGGTAATCGCCTCTTCCGGAATGTCATTTTTAAAGATGGAACTATCCAGAAAGCGAAGCCTGTAATCAATGCAGATCGTTTTGATTTGCTCAACATGAAAAATTTTGTCGGTTTCCAGTAAATCGAAATTGAGTTGGTTCGATTTGGCACTGCTTTCAGTAGAAAGCTGTTTTTTAATCTGTTCCCGGGCGATATCATTTTCAGCTAACATAGCTTTGATTTCCGCTAAAATTTCTGATTCCGGTTTGAATTTTCTTCTTTGCGAAAGTAACTCCTTTTCTAAGTTGATGCTGCTTTTAATCATTTTAATATCATTTACTTAACTGAAATTAAACATGCCTAAAAGTACAAAATATTTGAAAATGAAATTGTTAAATTTTTCTATTGCTGCGCTAATAATTTCATTTCTTCCGGAGTGAAATCGTTGATGATGGCATAGGTTTGGATGTTGGTAATGGACATTTCGTCGAGAATGTCTACGAGGTTTCCAAAGTTTGAATTTTTACTTGGTTTTATGATAACAATTGCACCTCTATCTTTATATCCTGTGATTTCAGGAATCCGTTTAGATTGTATTTCCAGTTCTTTTCTGATTCCATTTTTACCATAACTGAACTTTTTAGGAGCGCCACCTGATTCAGGTACCTCCAGTAAACCTCTATAGGCAATAACTTTATTATCATCATCTAACAAAATGGTTGTGATTCGTCTAAAATCGGGACCGCAACTAATTATACAATCACCTCTTTTTGGTTTGTATGCTTCAGGCAACCCTAAATCCATTGCCTGTGGTTTGGCCAGCTCTTTGGTAACCATAAAAAATATAATCAGCAGGAAAGATACACTGACCATAGCAGCCAGATCAATTCTAGGTTTTAGTTTTTTGCATCGTGGTTTGGCTTTGACCAATCGGTATTCATTGTTATTGGTTTCCATGATTTCAGGTTTTAAGTTGGTTATACTAAAGTAACGGAAAAAAGATCAGATTATTATTTTTTTAAGATTGATTTTTAATGGTTTATGGTTTTATGAATGTTAATTTCTTCTAAAATTCAGGTTTCTGTAAAACCAAACTTCTTTTCGTGGCGTAAATGCAGTCATAACTTTTAAATAAATAAACCATGAGAACTACAAATTTTTTTAAGACTGCTTTTTTTGCACTGACTCTTTTCGCAGCAACTAATCTTTCCGCTCAAAAAGAAAAAACTGTAACTGTAGGAGGAGCACCAATGTACCCTTCTAAAAACATTATTCAGAATGCAGTGAACTCTAAAGACCACACTACACTGGTAGCCGCTGTAAAAGCAGCCGGATTGGTAGAAACATTAGAAGGAAAAGGACCATTTACCGTTTTTGCTCCAACAAATGCTGCTTTTGACAAATTGCCAAAAGGAACTGTAGAAACATTACTTAAACCTGAAAACAAAAAAATGCTCCAAACCATCCTTACTTACCATGTTGTAGCCGGAAAAATGAATGCTTCGGATATCGCTGCAGCGATTAAAAAAGGAGGAGGAAAAGCAACCCTGAAAACAGTTAGTGGTGGTACTCTTACTGCCTGGATGAAAGGTTCTGATCTTTACATCACTGATGAAAATGGTAAAAGCGCCAAAGTTACTATTGCCGATGTTAATCAGTCTAATGGTGTAATACATGTTATTGATGCGGTAGTAACCCCGAAATCATAAAGCAAATATCTCTGAATTAAAAATAAATATTGCTTGAAAAAGAAAACCGCCCTTAATCACAAGGGCGGTTTTTTTAATTCTCAAAAGGATTTTTATCAAGTGCATTTTTATCGTCAAATTCCTCTACCATAATCATTTTATAATACCATGGGTCTCTTAAGAAAATTCTTCCCTTGCTGTGGGCGTTTTTTGATTTTGGTTTGTATTTAATGCTCCAAATTTTATGTTCATGCACTGATTTCCATCCTAAATAATCATCTCCATCTGTTACGTTGTCAACATTAACTTGATAATCGTTATCTGTGTAGAAATCAACAAAAATACTGTCTCTATAGTTTTTTTTTACAACTTTAATGAAATTACTGCCTAAAATACAGTGTGTTGTTTCAGATAGAGCAGTAATAGCTTTTTTTCTATGAACAACAAGTAATAAATTGACATAGAGATTGTTTTTTAGAACTACTAAATTATCAGATTGAATCTCTTTTATTGATTTTCCTATTTTGATACTATAACCGAGTTCTTTGATTTTTTGTAAAGTTGTTTTGTATTCCACTTGGGTTTTTAAATTTTTTATGGATTTAAAACAACTGTCAATTTCATTAAAATAATCCTTGTCAAAACGTATTGGCATATCTGCCGCTTCCTCCTCTAAATTCAATTTATATTCTTCAAGCTCTATTTCATAATGCTTATTGTTTTGTACAATCAAATCATCAAGGGCTTTATTGTTGTTACAACTGGATAATGATACCAACAGTAAAATGAGAAGGCCAAACTTTTTCATAATGAGGAAGATTAAAAACTAAATGTAATAAAAAAAGCCCCACAATCGTGGGGCTTTTTTTATTTTCTCAAACTGGCACCAACTTCGGTTTCCAGATTCTTTTGTAATTTACTCATGATTTTGTCAATCTGCTCGTCTGTGAGTGTTTTGGTGTTGTCCTGCAAAGTGAAACTTACAGCATAAGACTTTTTACCTTCCGGAAGGTTTTTACCTTCGTAAACGTCAAACAGGTTCACATCTTTTAATAAAGATTTTTCTGTTTGGCGTGCCACATTATAGATGGCATCAAAGGCTACTGTAGAATCAACCAAAAGAGCTAAATCCCTACGCACTTCAGGATATTTAGGAATATCAGTAAATTTGATTTTATTGTTGATTAATTTCAATACCAAATTCCAGTTGAAATCGGCAAACAATACTTCCTGTTTAATGTCAAAATTTTTAAGGATAGTTTTTTTGATCGTTCCAAATTCCACCAAAGTTTCATTGTTGTAAGCAATAGCAACTCCTTCCGAAAACACATCTGAATTGACCGGCTGATTTTGCGTCTTGCAGATTCCTAAACGTGAAAGTACCGAATTCACATAGCCTTTGAATAAAAAGAAATCAGATTGTTTCTCAGCACCTGTCCAACTTTCTGCCAAGCGGTTTCCGCTAACAAATAAGGTGAGGTGTTTAGGCTCATCATAACCTCCTGAAAGCAGTTTATGATACGTTTTTCCAAATTCAAACAGTTTCAAATCGCTGTTCTTTCTGTTAATGTTATAAGAAACAGCTTCAAGTCCTGAGAATAATAACGACTGGCGCATTACAGCCAAATCATTACTCAAAGGATTCAGCATCGTGACATTGTAATCTTCCTTGAGCATTGCAGATAATTTTACATATTCTGCTGTAGTCAGTGAATTTGCCATTATTTCATGGAAGCCCAATGAATTCAATTGATTAGCCACAATATTCTGAACTTTATAATCTTCAGTACGGGCTGAATTTGCTACTGTAGCATTTAATTTTTTAGTAAAATTGATATTATTATATCCGTAAACACGCAGAATTTCTTCCACAACATCCACTTCACGCTGAACATCTACACGATAAGAAGGGATAATAAGCCCTAATCCGGCATCGGAAACACTGTTTACTTTGATATCAAGTGAAGCTAATATTTTCTTGATAGTTTCTTTAGGTAATTCCTGCCCAATGAGTTTCGCAGTTTTATCAAAATGAAGGAATACCGGATAGTCTTCAATTTTCTTTGGATATATGTCGATAATGTCCGAAGTGATTTCACCACCCGCTAATTCTTTAATCAATAAAGCAGCACGTTTAAGTGCAAATTCAGTAATGCTGGGATCAATTCCTCTTTCAAAACGGAAAGAAGCATCTGTATTCAAACCATGTCTTTTTGCCGATTTTCTAATACTCACCGGATTGAAGTAAGCGCTTTCAAGGAAAATTGAACTGGTTGTCTCCGTAACGCCCGAGTTTTTTCCTCCAAACACACCGGCAAGGCAAAGCGGGCCTTTATCATCACAAATCATCAGGTCTTCTGCGCTCAGGACTCTTTCAACATCATCAAGGGTAACAAACTTAGTTCCTTCGGCAACCGTTTTCACGATAATTTTACCATTAATTTTTGAAGCATCAAAAGCATGTAGCGGCTGACCTAAATCATGCAAAATATAATTGGTTACATCTACAATGTTATTTTTTGGCGTAAGCCCGATGGCTTTTAGCCTGTTTTGCAGCCAAGCCGGAGATTCCTTTACCGTTATCCCTGAAATAGTAACCCCACAATACCTTGGAGCCAGTTTACTGTCCTTTACATCAACATCAATTTTAAGTGTTCTTTTGTCAATTCGGAACGAACTTACAGAAGGTGTAATCAACTCGATATTGCTGTTTTTTTGCAACAGGCTGGCACGCAAATCACGGGCAACACCCATGTGGGACATCGCATCTGCGCGGTTAGGAGTCAATCCTATTTCAAAAACTTCGTCATTCTCAATATTAAAAACTTTGGCTGCAGGAGTACCCGGTTTCAGGTTGGCATCCAAAATCATAATACCATCGTGACTGGTTCCTAATCCCAATTCATCTTCGGCACAAATCATACCATGGCTTTCCTGTCCACGGATTTTCCCTTTTTTGATTTCAAATTCTACACCGTCCTTGTCATATAGTTTAGTACCAATAGTAGCTACCGGGACTTTCAGTCCTTTGGCAACATTACTGGCACCACAAACAATCTGTACAGGATTGCCGTCACCTAAATCAACAGTAGTGATACTCAAACGATCCGCATCAGGATGCTTTTCACAGGTCAGTACATGACCTACAACAACACCTTCAAGACCTCCGCGAACGGATTGGTATTTTTCAACTACTTCTACTTCCAAACCTAAGTCAGTTAGAATAGCTGCAGTGTCTTCTGATTTTAAATCTATTTTAATGAATTGTTTTAACCAATTATAAGAGATTTTCATGCAAAGTATTTTAAGGCAGCAAATATACTGATTACTGCATTGAGATTAAAATATATTTTATGCAGAATTACGGATAATTCCATCAATTCAAATTTGTGAAATTCGTTATTTAGGTCTGTTATTTTTATCAGATGTTTAAATATTAATTTCAATTATTTTCAGATTAATAAAATTGTGCTATAAATTGAGCGAAATGTGCTATTCTCGAT
>CAMFLD010000212.1 GCA_945957245.1 uncultured Flavobacterium sp.
GGCTATAACTGAATGTCCTTTGTCTACCAATCGGTTAATGGCAAGATTAGCATATTTTTCGGGCTTTGGAGTTGCGCCCAGCACTAATGTTTTCTTATTTTTCATAGCATTTCAATTCTATTTCCAAAGATAATGCTAACTTTATAATCCCGTAGGTTTATTTAACTTCTATTTAATATTTAAAGCAAACCTCACAGTTTATCTTTGCAAAAAAAAACGATGAAAGAATTTATTTTTCTGCTAGCCGCTTTGTTTTCCGTACTGAATCCCATCGGAACGGTGCCTATTTTTGTGGGTTTGACGCAGGATTATACCAAAAAGGAGCGTTCTCGGGTTTCACTTTGGACTTCGGTTAATGTTTTCATCATTTTGATTATTTCTTTCTTTATAGGAAAGTATGTTTTAGAATTTTTCGGAATAACTATTAATGCTTTAAGAATAGCCGGAGGAATTATCATTGCGAGTTCGGGCTTTGGTTTGTTGAATGGAAAATTCAGCAAAAACAAAGGGATTGACAAAAAGGTACAGGAAGATATTGAGGGAAGAAATGATATTGCACTAACACCACTGGCAATGCCAATGCTTGCCGGACCGGGTTCAATTTCGTTGTTGATTGCCTATTATCAGGATATCAAACCACCTGCCACTTTACAAATTATCTCCTCCTGTTTTGCTATTGTTATCGTAAGCTTATTGATTTTCCTGATTTTGAGAAGCGCCCACTATCTTGCAAAATACCTTGGTGCTTCGGGTATCGTAGCGATTTCGAGAATTATTGGATTCCTTACGATTGCAATTGGAATTCAGTACATCATAGGTTCTGTTCTTAACATCATCCATGAAGTAAAATAGAATCCTTATTCTCTTGGAAGGAAAATCTCAGCCATCATGCAACGGGCACTTCCTCCGCCGCAAGCTTCGATGGTATCTAAACTGGAATGAATAATTTCTACATGGGCTTCTAATTGTGTTATTTGTTTTTTCGTCAGGCTTTTATAGGCTGATTCACTCATAACAAGAAAACGTTTATCATTTTCTCCTTTTACCTCAAGCATGTTCCCTGCGAAACTATTGAGCTGTTGCTCTGTAATGAGTATGATTTCTTTATCATCACCTCTTAGGCTGTCCAATACCATTTTACGTTCTTTTTTGTCATCGATACAATCAGCGCAGATAACAGCAAAAGTATCTCCCAAAGTCATCATTACATTAGTATGGTAAATGAGTTCCCTTTTTCCATTAATAGTCTGGAAGGCTTCAAAAATTACCGGAGTTAATTCAAAATCTTCACAAAACTCAATCATAATCTCTTCTTCTGCTCTGGGTGAAAGGGTGCAATAAGCCTTTCCGTTTTCCCTATCCAAAACAAGACTACCGGTTCCCTCAAGGTATATTCCTTCGTCTTCGGCTTGAGTGTAATCCATAATTTCGCTGATTACAAAACCTTCATCTTCCAAGATATCCAATATGTCCTCCCGTCTTTCTGCCCTCCTGTTTTCAGCAAACATCGGGTACAAGACTATATCACCATTTTCATGAAATGAAATCCAGTTGTTTGGAAAAATGCTATCCGGAGTACTTGGTTCTAAAGTATCATCAACCACGATAACATTGACGCCTGCTTTTCGGAGCTTGTTGACAAAAACATCGAATTCCATCTGTGCTTTGGCGTTTACTGTTTCCGGAGAAAGTCCGTCAAGGACTTTTTGGTAATAATTGTTTACAGCGGTCTGCTCATTCATACGAAAAGCTACAGGCCTGATCATCAGTATGGAATTGGTAGTTTGTTTCATCTTGATTTTTTTTTAAGGAACTCAAAGGTAGCAAAACCACTCATAAAAAAAGCACCTTAAAGGTGCTTTTTAGAATCTTATGTTAATCTAATACCTGTAACTGTGTGAATTTCCCCTTGGAGCCTTTCCGGTTCCGTTGGTTGCGCCGTTGGTTCCTGTACGGTCAGAAGCCGTACCGTAGTTTGCATAATGGCCGGAGGAACATGCCAATAATGTTAACGACATAAATACCAATAAGCCTTTGCGAATGTTGAATAAAGTTTTCATACCGTTATATATTTTAATTACATAAAGTTACTTCATTTTTACAAAAAAGAGATTATAACTTTATCTTCGGCTGTTATAAAATTTCAACATCACGATGCAACTTAAACCAACACTAACAATAAAAAGAAAAGCACCTTTTGGGTGCTTTCTATAGTAAATCTACAAAGTGATGTTTAATCCTAATTTGAAGTTTCTTCCCCGGGTAGAATAGCCAACATTCTCTACAAACTCTTTATTCAGTATGTTGGTTGCCGCTCCAAATAAAGTTAGTCGGTTTTTAATCAATTCATACTTTGCAGTAGCATTTAGTAATTGATACGAACCCAATCGGGTGGTAACCACCGCAAAAGTATTGCCATCAAAGAAAGCATCATTTCTGGCATCAAAATACTGATAATCCACACTAAAGAAAGTTCTTGTTGTAGGCTGATAGCCCAAACTGGCGTTGGCTTTATGTTTTGGTATCAATCGGTCTAAAGCTTTATCAACCTGTGTGAAAGTGTAATTTCCGTTGAACTGGAGTTGGGATGTTAGTGCAATACTCAATGAGGTTTCTACTCCTTTAGCTTTTGTCTCACCATTTACGTTGATATAGTACGATTCAAAAGTTGTAGGGTTAAAATAAAAATCAATGGCATTCGTCTGGTTACGGAAGAACGCAACAGAATTTAGTCTTATCTTTTTATTCATCAGTTCGGTTTCGAATCCTGCCTCTACAGTAGCATTTTTTTCTGGGGTCAAAGAAGGGTTTCCATATTCTGAGAACAATTGGTACAAACTGGGTGTAATATAAGCTGTGCTGTAGGAAGCCAGGACTTTAAGTGGAAATGAAGTTTTAAAATTGTAGGATGGATTGAAATTGTAAACAAAATTGTTTCCATAAGCGCTATGGTTGTTAAGCCTTGCTCCTGCATTAATATTCAGACCAAAATCAGAATTAAATACTACTGTTGTGTAACCATCAATGAGGTTGAACTTAGCTCCCTGATTGTCTATGGTACTAAATGGTGTGCTGCTTTTCATATCATTAAACTGATAATTAGCACCCAAAACCACAAAAAGATTTTTGTTTACATTGTATTTATTGAATCCGTCAACCACAACATTTCTTGAATCATAAACGGAATAATCCATAGTATTCGTGAAAGTATTTAATTCGGAATAATCTCTCGTTAATTTGGAAAAACCGGAATTTAGGACAAATTCGCCTTTGTTGTATTTGTATTTTGGGGCAAATCCAAAACGAAACTGTTTTGAGGTAGTAACATTAGCACCCGTATCATTGAAACCTGTATTATCAAATGCAAAATCGTAGCCATTTTTAATACGGTCATAATTACCAAAGAAATCCAATAATAATTTATCAGTAGCTTTAAATCCTATTTTACCCAGAAGATTTTGCCTCGAAAAACTGTCTGTTTCATAATGATCGGCAGCAGTTGGTTCAGCAATTTGAGACATTCCTTTTGTTTCCGTACTGTTGAACCCGGTAAAATAATTTACTTTCTTAACATTCCCACTCACAGAAAAGCCTTGATTAAAATCCTGTCCGTTATAATGATGGTTATCGGCAGTATTGTTGGAACCAATATTTACATAAGCATTTCCCTGAATTTCTTTCCTGGCTGATTTTTTAAGTGTGATATTGATTACTCCTGTTGCTGCTCCGGTACCATATAATGTACTTGCGGCCCCTTTCATGATTTCAATTTTGTCCACCTGATCTACAGGCAGTAACCTCAAATCGTATTCAAGGCTTATTCCGGACGCATCTGTTACCGGAATTCCATCAATAAGAATTAATACCTGACGGTTTTTTCCTCCACGAATGTAATATCCCAGATTTTTACCATTAGCCGACTGGTTTCCGTTAATTTCTACTCCGGCTACCTGCGACAAAACTGTTGCCAGGCTTTGCCCCTGTTTTTTGGCAAGATCCTGAGAAGTAATTACCTCAATAACCTTTCCTGATTTTTCTTTGCTTTGAGCAAATTTGGTGTCTGAAAGCACCACTTCTTTCAAAGGATTCACTTTGGTAGAATCCATTTCCTGTGCATAAGCACAAATGTCCAGCATAGCCAATAAGGCTGCCGTCATTACTGTTTTTTTCATTTTTTAATTCAACAATAATTTAATAATCTGGGAGAAAAGCATAGAATTTACCCATACCCAAACCTTTTTTCCCGAAAGTTTGTTACTCAATGTGAATAAGGCAGGTCTCCTGGCTTGCGTCTTGTTGTTGACCTTCCCATCCCGCTTAGAACGTGACAGTGGTTTGCAGATAACAACAAGCTTGATAGCTTACAGTTGCGGGAACAGCTTTGGAATTGAACCAAATTCCCTATTAATGCGATTCTGAAAAACAAAATGCGCAACCTTAATTCGGGTGCAAATGTAAAAACAAAACAATACTTTTGCAAAAAACAAACTGATGAAAATCCTTCAAAAAGCCTTATTCCTATTTTTGTTTGCTGTATTGTTAGTCCAATGCAAAACAGAAACCAAGACTGAAAAAGCAACCTCATCCAAGAATACGGTTCACTATGCTAAAGGGTTTTCAATAGAGAATTTTGATGGTTATTCGGTTGTAAAAGTTAGCAATCCCTGGCCTAAAGCAACAAAAACCTACACGTACATCCTTAAAGAAAAGAACGGAATTGTTCCTGACAGCCTAAAAGAGAATCCCATTATTCCTGTTCCGGTGCAAACTATTGTAGTAACCTCAACCACCCATATTCCATCACTGGAAATGCTGAATGAAGTCAATACTCTGGTAGGCTTTCCGCATCTTGATTATATTTCTTCCGATAAGGTTCGGGCACGAATTGATACCGGCAAAATAAAAGAACTGGGCAACAATCAAGACCTGAATACCGAAGTCCTGATTGACTTACAGCCTGATGTTATCATTGGCTACGGTATCGACAACAAAAACCCAACTCTGGAAAACCTGCAGAAAAATGGCCTGAAAGTTATGCTCAATGGCGACTGGAATGAAGAAAACCCGCTTGGTAAGGCGGAATGGATTAAGTTTTTTGGCGCTTTATACGGCAAACAAAAGCAGGCTGAGGAGTTATTTACCAAAATTGAAAAGGACTACCTAAAAACAATCGAAATTGCCAAACTAACTAAAAAAACACCAACCATATTGGCCGGAGATATGTTTGAAGACCGATGGTACCTTCCCAGAGGAACAAGCTGGGGGAGCTTATTGCTGAAACAGGCGAACGGAAACTACCTTTGGAAAGAAACCACCGGTACCGGAAGTTTATCCCTTTCTTTTGAAACGGTTTTTGAAAAAGCAAAAAATGCCGATTTATGGATTACATCGGGTCAGTTTTCCAGTTTGAATGAAATGACTAACAGCAATCCGCATTATGAC
>CAMFLD010000213.1 GCA_945957245.1 uncultured Flavobacterium sp.
GAATTACAACAGTACTATGCTCAGGTAAGTGCCAACAAAAAAATGAACAACAAACCGTCAGCGCAGTTTGAGTATGAAAACCATAAAGGAGGAAAAACTAAACTGGCTGATTTGAGCGGAAAATATGTTTATATTGACGTATGGGCAACCTGGTGCGCACCATGTCGTGCTGAACTGCCTTTCTTGAAGAAGATAGAGGAGAAGTACAATGGCAAAAACATTGAATTTGTAAGCATCTCTGTGGATGTAGCCAAAGATCATGACAAATGGAAGGGCTTCGTTACCGAAAAACAATTACAGGGAATACAGCTTATTGCAGACAAAGATTGGAAGTCGGATTTCATTATGTCATACGGCATTAATTCGATTCCAAGATTTATCCTAATTGACCCGAAAGGAATGATCGTTGATGCAGATGCAGCAAGACCATCGGATCCGAAATTGGTAGAAAAATTAGATTCCTTATTGAAATAGATATAAAATAAAGTTTTTTAATTGCCCTGTCTTAAAGCTTTGAGGCAGGGTTTTTTATTTTCCAATGTTAAATTTTCATTCAATGTTACCAAATTGTTAAGTAAAAGTTTTTTAAATGTAAAATTATGCATACATTTGTTATGTAATTATGAATATTTAAAACCTACGACTATGAAAAAGATTATGATTTTTGGTGCATTAGCCCTCTCAGGATTCGCTTTTGCGCAGGCAAAAAAGCCGGTATTGGAGCAGGAAGGAAACTTAGTTAAGGCGACTTACTATTATGATAATGGACAAATTCAGCAACAAGGTCATTTTAAGGATGGCAAGTTGGAAGGAAATTGGGTTGCTTTTGATGAGAAAGGAAATAAAAAATCTATGGGTAATTATACTAATGGAGAAAAAACCGGAAAATGGTTTTTTTGGAGTGATAAGACCCTAAGTGAAGTAGATTATGCTAACAGCAGAGTAGCTTCGGTTAAATCCTGGAAACAGGATGCATTAGCTAAAAATTAAAAAGTTAATTGTTATAATAATTTGAAAAAGGAACCTATGGGTTCCTTTTTTGTTTAAAAGAA
Source organism: uncultured Flavobacterium sp. (assembly GCA_945957245.1). GTDB lineage: Bacteria > Bacteroidota > Bacteroidia > Flavobacteriales > Flavobacteriaceae > Flavobacterium. Next base: position 1,053 of record CAMFLD010000213.1, read on the forward strand.
GATCATTTTAGTAAAGATGATTAACACATCTGATTCACTATCTAATATTTAAAACTGAAAACCAACTATTGATAATGCCACAACATAACTACTATTTAACTCTGCTACCTTGCTACTCTGCCACTTTCAAAAGTTTCAAAGTCACAAAGTTTCAAAGTCACAAAGTTTCAAAGTCACAAAGTTTCAAAGTTTTTTGTAATTATACAGACTAATGATTTCATAATTTACTTTTAGTGAAATTTTTATTGCTTAATAAAACAAAATAGTAACCCATCCACTTCATAACTTTACGACTTTTGACCTTAGACTCAAACAAAAAAAGGGAACCCAATTCAGGTTCCCTTTTTCTATGTTCAAAACAATAAATTTAAGCTGTTCTTCGGTCACGCAACCAGTATTTTGTTCTTTTCACAAGGAAGAACATTACCGGAACCATAACCAGTGTAAGCACCGTAGCATAAGTCAGACCAAAAATAATCGTCCATGCCAATGGTGACCAGAAAATAACATTGTCACCACCCATATACAGGTGCGGATTCAAATCGGTAATCAAACCGAAGAAATCAAAGTTCAGTCCGATAGCCAAAGGAATCAATCCCAACACGGCCGTTAACGCCGTTAATAAAACCGGGCGTAAACGTGATTTTCCACTTTCGATGATTACTTCTTTTATTTCATCCAACGATAAATCATTGTGTGATTCAACACCTTTTTCAGCTACTTTTTTATCCAGAAGCAATACGAAGAAGTCCATTAATACGATTCCGTTTTTCACTACAATACCGGCCAGCGATATAATTCCCATCATCGTCATCAGCACAACGAAATCCATTCCGGCAATAACATAACCATAGAATACACCACTAAAACTGAGCAATACCGTAAACAAAATAACAATCGTTTTAGAAACTGAATTAAATTGAAGTACAATGATGATTGTAATTCCGGCCATGGCAAGGAATAAGGCAAACATCAAGAAACTTTGGTTTTTACCCTGTTCTTCCTGTACACCTGAGAAGGAATAAGTAATACCTTTTGGCAATTGATATCCTTTTAGCTCAGTAGCAATTTGTTTTGTGATTTCATCACCATTATATCCGGTCAGTACGTTAGAATATATGGTCATGATACGTTTGTAATCTTTACGTTTGATTTGATTATACGTATTCGTTTTTTCAGTATGCGAAACCGCAGAAATTGGCACCTGCATCATCTGTCCATTAGCCGGATTCCTGAAGGTTAGCGATTGATTGAACAAAACATTTTCGTTTTTACGTTGGTCTTCCTGCATACGAACCACAATGTTGTAATCATCATCACCCTCTTTATAAGTCGAAATTTCCTGACCATAAACCGAACGGCGTAAGTTGAATCCTAACTGACCTGTTGAAACACCTAAACTACCGGCATTAACACGATCTACTTTTACTTCAAGCTCTGGACTTTCTTTATTCACATCAACACTTAAACGCTCGATTCCCGGAATCTTTTTAGAATCAATAAAAGCAATCATTTTGTCCGCTTCTTTCAGCATCACATCATAATCAGCACCAGGAGCACCGGTCAGCTGAACGCTGATAGGATATCCTGCAGGAGGACCGTTAGCATCCTTCTCAACCGTAACCTTAGCTCCAGCAATACCTTTCACCCGCTTTCTGATTTCCTCCAACACATCGGAAGTATTGACGCCTCTCCTGAACTTAAATTCAGTGAAGTTTACCGTTACCTTACCCTTAAATGGAGTTTCATTAGCAGAACCTGCATCTACGTTAGGATTTCCGGCACCTACACCAACTTGGGAAACGATACTTTCAGCAAGATAATTTTCGTGGGTTTTAGGATCGATATATTTTTTCATGATATCGATAATCTGTTTCTCAACAAATAGTGTTGCCTTATTCGTTTTCTCAATATCAGTTCCCTGCGGATACTCAATATAAGTAATTACCTGTCTTGGCGTATTATCCGGGAAGAACAATACTTTTCTAGGGAAAACATTAAGAAGTACAATAGATAAAAACAACATTCCGATGATTCCGAAAAGTGCATACCATGCCCTTCTGCCCGTTAAGATTTTTGCTAAGAAAACTTTATATTTCTCCTCCAGTCTAGGGAAGAAACTATGTTGGAAATCCTGAGTCCATTGGTACATTCTCACTCGGTACAGCCACATCAATCCTAAAGAAATGATAGCCAGGTGACCAATACCCCTAAGTAGTTTACTGTCATAAACATGCGAATTACCTAATACTGCAAAGAGTACCCCGACAACTGTAAAGATAATCGTATATCTTTTAACCGCATTTTTAGAAACATTCTTATCCTCAATATCCATAGAACCACCCGTCATTGCAGCGTTGATAACCATAGCCACAAATAGAGAAGCAGTAAGCGTAACGGTCAGTGTTATCGGGAAATAAATCATAAATTTACCCATAGTTCCAGGCCAAAGCGCAAATGGTAAAAAGGCCATCAACGTAGTAGCCGTTGACGAAATTACCGGCCAGGCAATCTCACCAATACCAATTTTAGAAGCCTGTAGCCTTGGCATTCCTTTCTTCATATTGGCAAAAACGTTGTCCACCACCACAATACCATCATCCACAAGCAATCCTAATCCCATAACCAATCCGAACAACACCATAGTGTTGAGTGTTTTGCCAAAGGCAGCCAATAAAGTAAAGGCAATCATCATAGAAAGCGGAATAGCAGCACCCACAAACAACGAGTTACGCAATCCCATAGTAAACATCAGTACAATCATTACCAGCACAATCCCGAAGATAATGTGATTAGACAATTCATCCACCTGATGTTCTACCCTTGAAGACTGGTCGTTAGTTAACTCAACCTTTAAATCTTTAGGTAAATAATTTTCCTCAGCTGCTTTAATGCGTTCCTTAACCTGATCGATCGCAGAAATCATGTTTTGACCCGAACGTTTTTTTACATTCAACATCACAACTTCTTTCCCCTTTTCACGGGCATAAGTGGTTTTTTCCTTCTCTTTAAAAGATACTTTGGCAATGTCTTTCAGATAAACCGTTCCGCCATTATGTTTGACAATAACATTCTCTAATTCCACAGGATCTTTAACTTCCCCAATAACACGGATGTTGTTTCTTGAACCCTGAGAAACCAGATTTCCTCCCGAAATAGTAATGTTTTCACCACGCACCGCATTTTGAATATCATCGTAAGAAACCTGAGCCGCAGTCATTTTAAATATGTCAATAGCAATCTCAACCTCCTTATCATCGACACCCAAAATGTCCACTTTTTTTACTTCGGGAATCTCCTCGATATCATCCTGAAGTTTTTCACCGTAGTCCTTTAACTGTTGTGTAGTGTAGTTACCCTTTAAGTTGATGTTCAGAATAGGCACCTCCTCAGAAATGTTCAACTCAAAAACATTAGGCTCCACTTTACTTCCGTTATCCAAATTAGGCCAGTCGGTATCGGCTTTTACGATATCTACCTTATCCTTAATTTTGATTTTAGCTTCTTCTATAGAAATCTTATCCGAAAACTCGGCGATAATCATTCCGTAATCCTGATACGAATTAGCCGTTACCTTATCAACACCACTGATGTTTTTAATCTCCTTTTCCAGAGGTTTAATGATAAGCTTTTCGACATCTTCCGCAGAGTTACCCGGAAAGACGGACGAAATATATACTTTGTTTTCAATAATCTCAGGGAAATCCTCCCTAGGCATCGTAACATAGGAAATCAATCCCGTTACTACAATAAGCAGGGTAAAAATATAGACCGTAACACGGTTTTCTATCGCCCAGCTCGATATGCTGAATTCTTTACTTTGATGGCTCATTTTTTAGTTTATGAGGGTTATAAGTTTATATGTTTATTTAGTCTTAGTTTGCTAATTGAGATTTGTGCAATCCATCAATTAAGAGAGTGACTTCTGTTATTTTTTCTCTGATTTCAGAGTATTTATCTTCCGCTATGAATTCAAAATCGTAGCTTAAAATTAATTGGTTTAAAAGTTCTAGAGCTGAGCCAAAAGCTATTTCCGAAAATCTAGCCTTATCTTTCATCGAGTTTCTTCCTGAGCCTTCAGCTAAATTCGAAACTATTGAAATTGCACATCTTCTCATTTGACTGGTAATACCAAATTGTTCTTCTTTTGGAAATACTTTTGTCACTTTATAGATTTCAAGAGTTAGCTCTTTAGCTTTTTGCCAGGCGATAAGTTTTTCAAAACTAAATGTTTTCATACTACGGTCTTTATAAACTAATAAACATATCAACTAATAAACTAGAAGTTAAGTTCTGTCTCTTATACACATCTCCGAGCCCACGAGACCGAGGCTGATCGCGTA
>CAMFLD010000214.1 GCA_945957245.1 uncultured Flavobacterium sp.
TTCAAAATTTAGAATTCATAATTCAAAATAAAATTACCGTCAACCAGCAATTAGCAATTAGCGGTCAGCAGTTAGCAGTTAGCAATTAGTAAACGACAATTTTGATTTGAAAATTTGATGATTTGAAAATTTGAAAATGATTAACAAATAACCGAATAACCAAATAACCTCACTTCCGACAACCAGCAACCTACAACCAACAACCAGCAACCGTCAACTCTCCTTACACAACTCTACTGCTACTTCTGCGGCTAGTTGGGCGTTGTTTTTGATTAAGGCGATATTGGCTTCTAAGCTTTCTCCTTTGGTATGGGAGGCGATGTGCTGTAAAATAAACGGGGTTACTTCTTTGCCTTTGATTTGCCTGCGGTCGGCTTCGGCCAATGCGGTCAGAATATGGGATTCTATAACGTCTGAAGGCATTTCGTATTGGGCAGGTACGGGATTAGCAATTAGTACGGAACCATTGAGCCCGAGTTGCCATTTGGTCTCCAGCATTTGTGCCATAGCCTGAGGCGTATCGAGTCTTAAAGGGGTATGGAAACCGCTTTTTGAGGAATAAAAACTTGGGAATTCGTCCTGCCCGTAGGTTACCACCGGCACGCCCAGCGTTTCGAGGTATTCAAGCGTCAGTCCAATATCGAGTATCGACTTTACTCCTGCAGCTACTACGGCTACGTTGGTCTGCCCCATTTCGGTGAGGTCGGCTGATATATCCATCGTGGTTTCGGCATGTCGGTGTACGCCTCCTATGCCACCTGTGGCAAAGATTCGGATGCCTGCCATTGCTGCGATACGCATGGTAGCGGCAACGGTGGTTGCTCCCGGTAATTTTGAGGAAAGCACATAAGGCATGTCCCGCAGGCTTACTTTCCAAACATCTTTGGCCTGACCAAAATAAGCGAGCTCTTCTGGTGAAAGCCCTACAAGACAACGTCCGTCTTTGATGGCTATCGTAGCGGGTACTGCTCCGTACTGCCTTACTACTTCTTCTACCGCTTTAGCGGTTTCCACATTCTGCGGCCATGGCATACCGTGGGAAATGATGGTGGATTCTAAGGCTACTACGGGTTGGTTATGGGCTAATGCCTGTTGGATTTCGGGTTGTATGTAAATGAGGTTTTTATTCATGGTAATAGTTTTGTTTGTATTGATTTAACATAGAAGAAGTCAATGCCGGATTTACAGCTCCTTTGGTCTGCAGTACAATAAAAGCCAGTGCGTGACCCAGCTGTAGGCATTCCGATTCGGTGGCGCCTTTCTGGTAGCCATAAAGCCATCCGGCCAGTGCGGCATCTCCTGCTCCGGTACTATCGACGATATCGATTTTCGGAACGCCTAATGCCAAAGTTTTATCGGGTTCATGCATTACGGAACCCTGAGCACCGCAGCGCAGCCATACTCTTGAAATGCCTTTATGAAAAAGGGCTTTTATCTGGGTATGGGTATCATCAACATGAGGAGCTAAAGCGTATAGTTCGTCCTCATTGGGAGTCACCATAAATACGCCCTGAAGATCCAGAGCTCCCAATTTGGCAGCTTTGGGTACTGAAACGGGTTCTATAATCAGCTGCTGTCCATACGTGCGGGCATGTTCAATGAGCCATTGCAGGGAAGATAAACTGAGATTGGTATCGGCTACAATCAAATGGAATTGGCGTATGTAGGCACTTTGGAACGCCAGATATTCGGGCGTAATATAGGCGGAACAGTTGTCCTGACAAACGGCTACGTTCAGGCTGCCATTAGGTTCAAGTATGGAGACGTAGGTTCCGGTATCGGCATCGGCGGCACAGGAAGCAGACAAGTCAACTCCTCTATTGGTAAGTGTTTCCCTGATAAAGCTTCCATTAGCATCATTCCCCAGTGCAGTAAGGAATGCCACAGGAGCACCCAACAATGCCAGGTGTTGTACTATATTGCCCATAACGCCTCCAATAGTGGTCGTTTTTTCGGCGGGATTAGATGTGCCCTGCACAACTTCCTGCCCACAGAAATAAAGATGGTCCACCAAGGACGCTCCAATACATAAAACCGATGTTGTCATGAAAACAAATATAGCTAAAAATGGAGATTTTGGTTGATGGTTGACGGTTGTCGGTATTATTATTTTGAATTATGAATTCTAAATTTTGAATGAGGGAGGTAAGATTGAGGCGAGAAACAAGAGGCAAGAAACAAGAAGCAAGAAACAAGAAGCAAGAGAATAGATTATAGAATATAGAGGATAGAAAAGAGGAGGTATTGTGTTTTCTTTCGAAATTGTAGGAAGCTAGTAGCTAATTGCTGACCGCTAAACGCTAATCGCTGGTTGTCGGAAGCAAGGTTATTTGGTTATTCGGTTATTTGGTTATTCGTTAGCGTTAATTTTCAAATCTTCAAATTTTCAAATCTTCAAATTGAAATTGTACATTGCCAGTTGCCAGTTGTCGGTTGTCGGTTGTCGGTTGTCGGAAGCAAGGTTATTTGATTATTTGTAGTGTCATTTTCAAATCATCAAATTCAACATTTAGAATTCAAAATTCATAATAATTCGTAATTCTCAATTCGTAATTCGAAATTGTCGTTTGCTAATCGCTGGTTGCTGGTTGCCAGTTGTCGGTTGTCGGAAGCAAGGTTATTTAGTTATTTGGTGATTCGGTTATTTGGTTATTTGTGCATCATTTTCAAATCTTCAAATTTTCAAATCGAAATTGACCATTGCCGGTTGCTGGTTGTAAAATATAATTTAGAATTCATAATAAACTAAAAGGTTTTTTCGTCTTTTTTTAGTAGTATTGTTATTATAATCAGTTCTTTATGAAACCATCATTCTTTTCACTTGCTATTTTGTTTTTTTTAATCTCTGCTTCTGCCTCTGCTCAGGTTATTGCTTTTAAAACCTGTGAGCGTAAAGACAGTATTACTTTAAGTAAAACTATGCCCGTTTTGGCGCAGAAAACCATACAGTTGTATAAGGATAAAGACCCAATGGTTTACAAAGAAAATCTGTTCCGGTTGCAGTTGGTAGCTAAAAATTACAAGGTTGTTGCGCCGATGCTGAGAGAATATGCTCAGGAAACCTATGGGGACAGTACTAGAATGAAGGCTTTGGGAATTGCTTATTGCTGGTATGCGGGTGTGATGGCTGCTAATCCTAAATCGAAAAAGGAGTTTGCTGCCTTATTTAACAGGTTGTTCCAAAATAAGTATTATTCGATGGATGATGAGAACCAAAACATAGTGGCGGATTATTATAACCGGGATATTAGCGAAGCGAAGACGGACTGGGAGGCTAAACTGAACGCTATTTCGGGCAAAAACAATATCAGTGTGGATGAGGCGGTAAAGTTATGCCGCAGTTATTGCTCTTATATTACATTTAGTGCCACATTGGAACTGGGTAAAAAAGAGATTCAGGAGGCTTCGGATGCGAAATATAGTGTTGATGAAAACGTTCTGCTGACCATGAAAGATGGTGGTACGGTTGCAGTTACTGTTGTCCGTTTGAAGACGGTTACAACCCCACTGCCTGTAATTTTGAAATATAATATTTATGCGGGTAAGGATGTGACAGCCTGCAAAGAGGCGGCTAATAAGGGGTATGTGGGTGTTATTGCCAATACCAGGGGGAAGCGCCTGAGTCAGGATGCCATTGAGCCTTTTGAGCATGATGCTAAGGATGCATACGAGATTATCGACTGGATTAGCAAACAGCCTTGGTGTGACGGTAAAGTGGGTATGTATGGCGGGAGTTATTTGGGCTTCAGCCAATGGAGTGCACTGAAATACAAACATCCTGCCTTAAAAACTATTGTTCCTCAGGCCAGCGTAGGTGTGGGTATTGATTTCCCAATGCAGAATGGTGTCTTTTTTGATTATGCACTCCGCTGGATTCATTTTGTTACCAATAATAAACTGATTGATTTAAATGAATTTATGGATACGGGACATTGGGACAAAACTTTTAAGGAGTATTATACTTCTGGTAGACCGTTCCGCCAATTGGATAGTATTGAGGGAAGGCCTAACCCGATATTTCAGCGCTGGATAGCGCATCCCACTTATGATAGTTACTGGCAACACATGACGCCGCAGCAGGAAGAGTTTGCCGCTATTGATATTCCTATCCTTACTACTACGGGTTATTATGATGATGATCAGCTTGGTGCTATGTATTATTATAAACAATACCAAAAGTGGAATAAAAATGATAATTATTATTTGGTCATCGGGCCTTATGATCATTTTGGGGCTCAGGATTATCCGCTTACCAGTCTTAATGATTACAAAATTGATGCTGTGGCAAATATCAGCATTCACAATCTTATTTTCCAGTGGTTTGATTACACGCTTAAACAGGGTCCGAAACCGGAGCTGCTGAAAGACAAAGTGAATTTTGAAGTGATGGGTGCCAATACCTGGAACCATGTTCCGTCGTTGGACAAAATGTATAATCAGGAACTGAGCTTTTATCTGGGCAGCAATAATAAATTAACGGGAAGTTCTGATAATCCGTCTGGCTTTACACCTCTGCTTATCGACCTAAAGGAACGTAATGATTATAAAGCGCCAAACGATAATGAATATTGTGGTTTCAAAGACTTTGAACCTAAAACGCTTCCGGTGGACAAAAACCTGTTGGTATTTGAAAGCGATCCGCTTGATGTTCCAATGGTATTGAGTGGTGCTCCGAAAGCCTATCTCGATTTGGAAATCAACAAAAGGGATTTGGATATTACTTTTCAGCTGTACGAGAAAAAACCGGACGGCAGTTATTTTGCTCTAAGCAATAATCTGGAGCGTGCGAGTCTCGCCAAAGACCTGAAACAACGTGAACTGTTAATTCCTAATGTAAAGCAGCACATTCCTTTTGAAAACAATTTCATGGCCTGCCGCCAATTGCAAAAAGGCAGCCGTATTGTTATTTTATTAGGTGTAAGCAAAAATAACAGCTGCCAAATCAACTACGGCACCGGGAAAGATGTAAGTGAAGAATCTATCAAAGATGCAGATGAGCCATTAAGGATAAAATGGTATAACAGCAGTAAATTTATCATTCCGTTAATGAAGCAGTAAGTTGTTTGTTTTGAATTACGAATTGTAAATTACGAATTGGGAATTACGAATTACGAATCAAAGATTCGGTTATTTGTGCATTGCTGGTTGTTGGTTGTTGGTTGTTGGTTGTTGGTTGTTGGTTGTTGGTTGTCGGTTGTTGGTTGTCGGAAGCAAGGTGATTCGGTTATTTGTTTATAAGTTAGCTCTAATTTTCAAATCTTCAAATTTTCAAATCTTCAAATTGAAATTGTACATTGCTAATTGCTGACCGCTAATCGCTGGTTGACGTTTGTCTGATATTGAATTTAAACAAAATCAATTCAATATTTAGAATTCAAAATTCATAATAATACC
>CAMFLD010000215.1 GCA_945957245.1 uncultured Flavobacterium sp.
CACTTTGTATTTGTCGTCAATTGACGTACCGTTCAAGCTGTTTCCTTTCCAAGCCCAGTTGTATCCAGTAGTATATTTCCCAAAACGAATCAAATCCTGTCTTCTGTGTCCTTCCCAGTGTAATTCTCTGGCTCTTTCATCTAAAATGAATGCTAAGTTAGCTGAAGCAACAGGAGCACTGTTAGCTCTTGTTCTTAGATCATTGATATATCCTAAAGAAGTTGCATCTGCATTTGGAGTTGAAGTAGCGTTTGTAGCACCATCATTTCTCATTTGAGCTTCTGCATACATTAAATATACATCCGCTAGTCTGAATAATGGGAAATCCGTATCAACAAAAGTTGAGCTTGAACCGGCTACACCTCCTGATGTCTTGTTAGAGAATTTAGACAAGATATAACCTTGACTTTGTGTTGAAACATTGGCAATATCTATTGATCTTGAACCCGCATAGATAGTATTTCTGGTATCTGTTGAAAATTCTGCTCCGTCAAATTTCTGAACAAATTGTTTTCTCAAACGTAGAGCTCCTCCCCAACCGCCTACACCAAGTGCAGAACCGTTGTTCTCAAGTGAACCAACTTCTCCATTGATGATAACTGTAGTTGCTCCATAGTTTTGAGTAACCTGACCATCAGACTGAAGTGTAAAAATCATTTCAGGTGATGTATTGTTATCTGCTGTAAAGTTGTATAAATAATTCGGATTTAATGTATATCCTCCAGCAATGATATTACTACATTGTGTCATACACTCAGCATATTTTGGTGTTCCAATATACACTTCGGCATTTAAGTAAATTTTAGCCAAAATCATTTGAGCCACTGCTTTATCCACTCTACCATACTCATTCGTTCTGGCGGCTTTTAAATCAGGGATAACAGCATTTAGTTCGCTTTCGATAAAGGCAAACAATTGTGCTCTGTCATACTGAGGCCCTTTAAAGTTTACCGGATCAGCTTCTGTTATAAAAGGAGCTTTACCAAATAAATCCATCATGTTGTAGTATGCCATTGCTCTCAAAACTCTTACTTCCTGTCTGTATAGAGCAATATCTGCAACATCTGTTGCATTTGTAATGCCTCTTGAAGCAAGTTTTTCAGGAGTTGATTGTCTCAAAAAGTCATTAGCTATAGCTACTTCAGCCATAGTTCTACTGAACATTCCCAACAAAATTGCATTTGATGAACCCCAGGTATTTCTCTGTAATTCGGCAACTCCTTCATCACCTTCATAGCTCCAGATTACCTCATCCGTGGTCAAATCCTGTAAATACCATAAGCATCTACCATATTGACTGGTTCCTGCATCTATTCCTTCAAGGAAAGATGATCCTGCATCACCGGTACCGGTCAGGGATAAATTCCCATATACCCCGGCCAATGCCTGTTTGTAACCCGCAGCCGTCGAAAATAATACGTCAGGAGAGCTTACTGTCGGATCCGGCGAAGTTACATCCATATCGCCTGTACATGACTGAAATGCAGCCAATAAAGCGAGAGATAAAATTAATGTTACTTTTTTCATATTCATTTTTTTTTAGAATTTTACGTTAGCTCCAAATTGTAATTGGCGCTGTCTTGGATAAATAGTTAAATCAAGTCCATTTTTGTCAACCTCAGGATCCAATCCGCTGTATTTAGTAATTGTAAATACATTTTGGCATCCTGCAAATAATCTTAAAGAAGCTTTTCCTTCTAACCATTTAGGGAAAGTATACCCAACCGTAATATTGTCCATTTTTAAATAAGAACCATTTTCAACCCAAATATCTGACAAAGGCAGTTTACTGTCTGATTGAGTTACAAAGTCAGTACTTAAAACGTTTGTTGGGATATTTTGAAGTGCATTTCCAGCGTTTAATCTTTGGTATTGTGCTCTACCTGCATTAACACCATTGAAAACTCTGTTTCCTAAGCTCGCTCTCAAGTTAAACGAGAAATCAAGGTTTTTGTAATTCATAGTTGATGCAAAACCTAAAGTCACTTTTGGAGCATTGTTTCTGAAAATGTATTTATCTTCAGCGTTGATAACACCATCGCCATTTAAATCTGCATAAGCACCTTCGATTGGTTTTCCTGCTGAATCATATAACTGTTTGTAAAGGAAGAATGAATTAGGAGCAAATCCAACTCTGTATATCTGAGCCTGTGTACCTGTTCCGGTTACGTTATCTCCAACACGGATATCATCAGTATCATTAAGTTCAGTTATTTTTCTGTCGAAATGAGTAGCATTGAAATTCATGTTCCAGCTAAAGTTTTGCGTTTTTACAGCCTCAACATTAAGACCAAACTCAATACCTTTAGTTACCATGCTTCCGATATTCTGGTAAACCCTGTTTGAGAAGTTACTACCATCTGGCACCCCTACTTTAGCCAAAAGGTCTTTAGAATCTTTGTAGAAAACATCCACGGCTCCGGAAATTCTGTTTTTATAGATTCCGAAATCCAGTCCACCGTTGTAAGTTGTAGTTTCTTCCCATTTGATGATTGGGTTATAGGCAGTTGAAACCGCAATCGGGAAAGGAACTGTTCCGAAAGTGATTTGAGATGAACCACTTCCTGACTGATATTGTTGTAAGTAAACCAAAGCATTATCCTGTCCTATATCCTGCTGTCCGGTAATACCCCATCCAAGTCTTAATTTCAAATCAGATACGGTGCTGTTTTCTTTTAAAAGAGCATTGTTTAGTTTCCAGGCAAAACCTACAGCCGGGAAATTACCATAACGGTTGCTTTTATCAAATCTTGAAGAACCATCTCGTCTATATGACAATGTCAATAAGTACTTGTCATCATAATTAATGTTTGTTCTTGCGAAGAAACCTACTGTTACTACAGGTGCTTTGAAACGTGTTTGTGGGAAACCTGTTGGACCAGTAGTTGGCAAGTTTGGATCTAAAATATTTCCTGTTGCATAAGTCTGGCTTTCATATTTCTGATAAGAATAACCTACCGTTGCATCAAAGGCAGTTTTACCAAATTTTTTACTGTACACTAAATAAGAATCAAATAATTTAGTTCTTCTTCTTGAAGTAGAATATTCTGCTGTTCCAAACGGAATGTTATTGTTTTGTCCTGCAGACGCTGCATCAGCTGCAACATCTTTAGTTCTTTTCCCGTTTCCTTCGTCAAAACCAGCATTTACAACAAATCTCATATCCGGGAAGAAATGGAATTTATAATCCATTTCGATATTTCCAAATATTCTGTCATATACACCGTAATCAAATGTTTGTAACAATTGAGCAACTGGATTTCTTGGTGTTTGACTTGTTAATGGGTATGTTACAGCTCCTGAAACAGGATCAACAACAGTAGTATAATACTCATGGAAACCTCCATAAGGTGATGCCGGATCATAAACCGGTTGTGTTGGGTCATAGTTGATTGCAGAACCTTCAACAGCATCAGCAAAACGGTTTCTCTCATTAGAGTAGTTTGCATTGATCTTGAATTTCAGGTGATCTTTGAATAAAGACGGATTTAAAGCTACACTCACTGTATTTCTGTTAAATGAATTCGTCAATCTTAAACCTTCTTGGTAAGTATTACCAATTGTGATGCGCGATGGTACAGCACCAAATAGGTTTCCTCTTACCGATAAATTGTTATCTACGTAATCTGTTCTTCTGTAGATTTCATTCTGCCAATCAGTATTAGCATTACCCAATCCTGTGAAAGAACCACTATTACCTACTAATCCCGGATATTGTTGCGCTACAAGACTTCTAAATTGATCTGCGCTGAATACATCAACAGTTTTAACAGCTTTACCTGAACCATACATGAAGTTGTATTCAACAGCCAAATTCTTGCCTCCTTTTTTAGTGGTAATCAAGATAACTCCATTAGACGCTCTTGATCCATAGATTGCTGTAGCAGAAGCATCTTTCAATACAGAGATAGATTCTACTGTACTTGGGTTAAGCGAAGCTAAGAAAGAAGTTGCTCCTGTTCCTGTATTGTTATCCAATGGTAAACCATCAATAACAATTAAAGGATCATTAGAAGCAAATAATGAGGAACCTCCTCTAATTCTTATTTCCGAGCCTGATCCCGGAGAGCCTTGTGTATTAATGGTAACACCGGCAACTCTACCATTCAATAAATTTTCTGTTGTAACATTGGCGCCTTTATTAAAATCTTTGGCCGCCAATACCGCTACAGAACCTGTAGCATCTTTTTTCTTAACAGAACCGTAACCTACCTGAACCACAACCTCCTGAAGTTGGTTTGCTGTTTCACTTAAGCTTACGTTAATAGATTTCTGACCTGTATAACTTACCGTCTGGGAATCATAACCAATAAACGTGAAGACTAATTTGTCTCCGTTTTTCAGTCCTCCCAATTGGAACTTACCGTCAAAATCTGTTGTGGTGCCACTTTTCGCACCCTGAACTACTACATTTACTCCCGGTAATGGCTGGTTTGATTTACTATCAGTAACTAGCCCGCTTAAAGTGCCCTGAGCCAGTGCACCAAAAGGCAGTAAAAGGAATAAAAATAACAACTTTTTGTAAATTGTTTTCATACATTTTGTTTAGGTTAAAAAATAAATTTTGTGCTTGTACTTTAGACTTCGAATGTTAAATTTATGTAAAAATCGGAACATACATAATTATCTCTTGTTAAATGTGTTTCGAAAACGTTTTCGTGTTGAAAAGTTTTTGCAATTTGTAAATTATTAACGGTAAAATTGATGGAATAAAAAATATCTCCTACCTTTATTCAGAAATTAATATTTATCAAATTCTTATTAATGAGAAAAAAAGTTACCCTGAAACAAATTGCCAAAGAGCTTGATGTATCTATATCTACCGTTTCCAAGTCACTCAAAAACAGCTTAGAAATAAGCGAAGACACCAGACAAAAAGTACAGGCTTTTGCCAAATTATATAATTACAAACCTAATAATATTGCCCTTAGTCTTAAAAACAAAAAGACCAAGACAATTTGTATTATTATTCCTGAAATTATTCACCATTTTTTCGCCACAGTAATCAGTGGCGTAGAACAGGTAGCCAACGAAAATGGTTATAATGTTTTGGTTTGCCTTTCAGATGAGTCGTTCGATAAAGAGGTAATCAACATGGAGATGCTCGCCAATGGAAGTATTGATGGTTTCATTATGTCGCTTTCAAAAGAAACCCAGCAAAAAAAGGACTTCCATCATATCATTGAGGTTATTAATCAGGGAATGCCCGTTGTGATGTTTGACCGTATCACTAATGATATCCTTTGCGATAAAGTTATTATTGATGACAGTCAGGCTGCTTTTGACGCCACTCAGTTCCTTATCGACAAAGGATTTAAGAAAATTGCTCTTGTTACAACCGTTGATTATGTGAGTGTAGGTAAATTAAGAACCTGTCTCTTATA
>CAMFLD010000216.1 GCA_945957245.1 uncultured Flavobacterium sp.
CTGGGAATTGGACGTCCATCAACCTATGCCCCTACCATATCTACTATCATCAACAGAAACTATGTAGAAAAAGGAACGCTTGAAGGTATAGAAAGAAAATACAACCAACTCACTTTGAAAGGTAATAAAGTTGAATCACAAATCTTAAAAGAAAATACAGGATCTGATAAAGGCAAATTGGTTCCAACCGATATTGGGACTATTGTTAACGATTTCCTTGTTAAGAATTTTGCAGCGATTTTGGATTATAATTTTACTGCAAAAGTGGAACAGGATTTTGATGAAATTGCGGAAGGCAATATTGACTGGGCTAATATGATGCAGGAGTTCTATGATAAATTTCACCCTAATGTAACTTTGGTACAGGATACTGCCGAAAGAGAAAGTGGTGAAAGAATATTAGGAACTGACCCAAAAAGTGGTAAACAGGTTTTAGTACGTTTAGGCAAATTCGGACCTGTTGCCCAAATAGGCGGTGCAGACGATGATGACAAACAATTTGCAAGTTTGCGTCAGGATCAAAATATCGGAAGCATAACATTAGAAGAAGCATTAAATTTATTTTTATTACCAAAAAGCCTAGGCTTATATAAAGGAGAAGATGTAGAAGTTAGCAACGGTCGATTTGGGCCTTATGTGCGTTTTGGGAAACAATTTATCTCGCTTCCTAAAGGTGAAGATCCCTTGGATGTAACAATGGAAAGAGCACAGCAACTCATTAATGAGAAAGTACAGGCTGATGCGCCAATTGCTACCTATAAAAATGAACCGGTACAAAAAGGGGTTGGACGATTCGGACCATTCCTAAAGTGGAATGGCATTTTCATCAATGTAAGCAAAAAATACAATTTCGACAACTTGTCACAATCCGATATAGCTGAAATCATTGAAGAAAAGTTACAGAAAAATATCGATAAGGTAATCCATGACTGGAAAGAAGAAGGCATTGTGGTAGAAAAAGCCCGTTGGGGAAAATCGGTAATCCTTAAAGGTAAAACCAAAATCGAATTAAATAAAGATGTAGATGCATCCAAACTAACATTGGAGCAGGTTAAAGAAATTATTGCGGCCAAGACCCCGGAAAAGAAAACAGCAGCAAAAAAGACAACAGCTAAAAAAACCACAACCAAAAAAGCAACCGCTCCAAAAAAATAAACTATGGAATTTGATTTTCTGTCACCGATTGATAACGAAATTATACAATATATAAACGGATTGTCATCACAACATTTTGGAAGCAAAGTAGCATTTCATACGGAAAAAGACTTTCCTGATATTGATAAAATAAAGATTGCAATTATTGGTGTCCTTGAAAACCGTGGCGCTGTAAACTATACTGATGATGAAGTCAACTTAAATGACATCAGAAAAGAACTGTATGGTTTATTTCCCGGAAACTGGCAGAGTTCCATTGCTGACTTGGGCGATATCATTGCCGGCAATTCACTTGAAGACACTTTTTTTGCCTTACAGAAAGTGGCTTCAAAACTTATCAAAAAAGGAGTTATTCCTATTATAATTGGAGGTACTCAGGATTTGACTTATCCATTGTACAGAGCTTACGACAAACAGGAGCAAATGGTAAATTTGGTTTCTATCGATAGTCGTTTTGATTTTGGGAAACAGGATGGCGGTATCAAAGCCAATTCCTATCTTTCCAAAATAGTATTGGACGAACCTAATAATCTGTTTAATTTCAGTAATATAGGTTATCAAACGTATTACAATTCCCAGGAAGAAATCGACCTCATCGAAAAATTGTATTTTGATGCTTATCGATTAGGAGAAATTTCCAACAATATTGAGTTAGCGGAACCTACATTCCGTGATGCAGATATCGTTAGCATTGATTTGAACTCTGTAAAATCTTCCTATTCAGGAAATTTTGTTACTTTTACACCAAACGGGTTTGACGGTAAGGAAATCTGCAGTTTATCAAGATATTCAGGAATAAGCGACAAGGTTAGCTCTTTTGGTATATTTAATCATAACAATACAAGAGAAGAGGCAGTACTCCTATCACAAATAATATGGTATTTTATTGAAGGAGTGAATTATCGTTCTAACGAATACCCATTCGGAACAAAAGAAAACTACTTAAAGTACATAGTTCCAATGGAAAGCGAAGAATTAGTCTTTTACAAAAGCAACAAAACCGGACGTTGGTGGATTGAAATAAATTTTTTTGCAGGTCAACACAATAAACTGAAAAAAAATACGTTATTACCATGTTCACATGAGGAATATTTAGCTGCCTGCAATAATGAAATACCTGAAAGATGGTGGAAAGCGCAGCGAAAAAACAGTTTATAGAATTTTAAAATAAAATATTATAAGTAATTACCTATAAAAAAACTAAAAAAGAGCATTTTATCGTTAAAAAGTGCATTTTATCGATAAAATATTTTTTTTATAATAACATTAATTCTATTTTTGAAATGAGAATGGATGCATTGAAGTAAGACTAAGAGAAATTTAATATTATTTAATTGCTTTTTTGAAAAATAATAAATAGGTTTACGCCCTTAAAAATTTTAATCAAATTAACCCCAAAATATACATATGAAGAAGTTCATAACATTTGCGTCTCTTTTAGCTTTATTAACCAGTTGTGGTGGATCTAGCGACAAAGGTGAATTGGTAGGAGTTAAAGGAAAAAAATGGCATCCAGAAAAGCCGTTTGGAATGACTTTAGTTCCCGGTGGAGCATTCATTATGGGTAAATCTGACGATGACCCGGCAAATATGCAGGATGCACCAACCAAAACGGTTACCGTTAGGTCATTCTATATGGATGAGACTGAAATCACGAACAGTGAGTACCGTCAATTTGTGGAATGGGTAAAAGACTCAATTATAAGAGTTCGTCTAGCCATCCTTGCAGATGAAGTTGGACAAACTGCTGGTGGAAAAGGCGGTAAAGGTGGAAAAGGTGGCGGAAAAGGTGGAAGCATCGGAGACTTTGCTTTCAACGATACTGATCCTGCTAAAATGACTCCTTATGACAAATATATGTATGAGAATTACTATAGTGTAGGTACCGATGACGATCCTTATGCAGGAAGAAGGCTCAATAAAAAAATTAAACTTATTAAAGATACAAAAAAATATCCGGATGAGTATTACACAGAGGTAATGGACACTATGTACTTACCAATAGCAGAATCATTCAACGGATTAAGAACTATAGATGTTAAGAAATTAAAGTTCAGATATTCCTGGATGGATATTCAGGCGGCAGCGAAAGCTAAAGTTGGAAAAAGAAGTTCATTTATCAAAACAGAGCAGCAGGAAGTTTACCCAGATACAACTGTATGGATTAAAGACTTTGCTTACTCATACAATGAGCCAATGCACAATGATTATTTCTGGCACCAGGCTTATGCACAATACCCAGTTGTGGGTGTAAGCTGGAAACAGGCAAAAGCATTCTGTGCTTGGAGAACCTTAAACAAAAACGCTTACATTAAATCTAAGAAAAAAGGTCGTGATTTAATTAACTCATTCCGTTTACCAATTGAATCTGAGTGGGAATATGCGGCAAGAGGAGGTTTGGAATCAGGTACTTTTCCTTGGGGTGGTCCTTATGCTAAAAATGACAGAGGTTGTTTCTTAGCAAACTTTAAACCAAACAGAGGAGACTATGCTGCTGATCAGGCTTTATATACTGTAGAAGCTAAATCTTATGAGCCAAATGGTTATAATCTGTACAACATGGCCGGTAACGTTGCTGAATGGACGGATTCTTCATACGATGCAGCAGCTTACGAGTATGTTTCTTCGATTAACCCTAATGTTCCTGATTTGAAAAACATGAGAAAAGCCGTTCGTGGTGGTTCATGGAAAGACGTTGGATACTTCTTACAGGTAGGAACAAGGGATTTTGAGTACGCAGATTCTGCAAGAAGCTACATTGGTTTCCGTACAGTACAGGATTACATGGGAACTAAAGTAACTAAGAACGCTGCACCTAGAAAATAATTTTAAACTAACTTAAATATATTAACTTAACTAACTAAAATTTTATTATTATGGCATTATTACCAAAAAAAGTTATGAATTTCGCTTACGGTATGGGAGCGGCAGTTGTAATTGTAGGAGCATTATTTAAAATCCAGCACTGGACTGGAGCGAGTGCGATGCTTATTATTGGTCTATTAACAGAAGCATTAATCTTTGGTTTATCCGCTTTTGATCCAGTAGACACTGAATTAGATTGGTCACTTGTATATCCGGAATTAGCTGGAGGTGAAGCAAAACCTAGAGATAAAAAAGCAGAAGATCCAAAAGAAGCTCAAGGCTTATTATCTCAGAAATTAGACAATTTATTGAAAGAAGCTAAAATTGATGGTCAACTAATGGAAAGCTTAGGAAACAGTATCCGTAACTTCGAAGGTGCTGCTAAAGCTATCTCTCCTACTGTTGATTCTGTTGCTTCAACTAAAAAATATGCTGAAGAAATGACTAAAGCAGCTACTCAGTTGGAAACTTTGAACGGATTATACCAAGTACAATTACAAAGTGCTGAAAGAAACGCTCAAATCAACAATGAAGTTGCTGAAAATAACTTAAAATTAAAAGATCAAATGCAAAGCTTAACTTCTAACTTATCTACATTGAACAATGTATATGGTGGAATGCTTTCTGCAATGAGTAACAAAGGATAATTAGTTTTATAACTATCTATTTTATAAACAAAATAATAATTAATTAAACTAATTAGAAAAAATGGCAGGAGGAAAACTAACCCCTAGGCAGAAGATGATTAACCTGATGTATCTGGTTTTCATCGCAATGTTGGCATTGAACATGTCAAAAGAAGTGTTGACCGCATTTGGTTTGATGAACGAAAAATTTGAAGGTGTAAACCAATTCTCTCAAGAGTACAATAAAAGTTTATTAGCTACTTTAGAGCAGAAAGCTACAGACGAGCCAGCTCGTTTTAAAGCTCCTTTAGACAAAGCTAATCAAGTTCAGGTTATTTCAAAAGAATTCTATGCATACATAGGAACCCTTAAAGAGGCTGTTGCAAAAGAATTCGAAAAAGACCCTAAAACAGGAAAATTACCTTATGAGCAAATGGACAAAGGTCATTACGTTGACGAAACATGGTTCAAAGGTGACAGATATTCTGCTAAAGGAGATGAAATTGTAGCTAAAATTGAGAAATATAAAAAAGATATTATCGCTGTTTTTGGTAACGATGTAAAATACCAAAAAATCATCGAAAACATCAATTCAAAATTCAATTTAGATGATGTAAAAGATAAAGATGGTGTCAAGAAAAAATACTTAATGTATCACTTTGAAGGCTTCCCAGCGGTTGCTTCAATTGCGAAACTTACAAGTATGCAGAATGATGTTG
>CAMFLD010000217.1 GCA_945957245.1 uncultured Flavobacterium sp.
GTAGTGGTCTAATTTTGCATCGGTTTCATTAGAAGATGAAAAGGGCTCACCCCAGGTAAAAGTCTGACTTTGCCCCGAAATAGAGAATAAGCCAATAAAAATAAGTGCTAAATAGTTTAATTTTTTCATAATGCATTTGTTTGGTTTTGGGTAAAAATAGAAAAATCTGCCTGTTATAGGCAGATTTTATGTTAATTTAAGGAAATATTAAATTTAGAATTAATTCAGAATTACAGTTTTAGAGTCGCCATCTACATGAACTTTAGTTAATCCATGTTTAGATAAACCTTTCATAGCTGCATCCCATTTTTTGCCGCTTAAAGCCGATTTGTCTTTAAGCTGTGCTAAAGGCTGATTGTTTTCCGCTTTGAGTAAACCGATAATCAATTTTTCATCTTCTGTCAATTCCACCTGTTTTTTCTCCGGTCTCATTTGCGGGAAGAACAATACTTCCTGAATAGAAGGATTGTTGGTTAGGAACATAATCAAGCGATCCATTCCTATTCCTAAACCAGAGGTTGGGGGCATTCCGTATTCTAATGCTCTCAGGAAATCCTCATCTATAATTCCATTGGCTTCATCATCTCCTTTTTCGGCTAAAGCCATTTGTGCTTCAAAACGTTCTCTTTGATCAATAGGGTCGTTAAGCTCAGAATAAGCATTGGCAATTTCCTTTCCGCAAACCATCAGCTCAAAACGTTCTGTAAGTTCCGGATTATCACGGTGTGATTTACACAGAGGCGACATTTCTTTAGGATAGTCGGTAATAAAAGTCGGCTGGATGAAATTGCCTTCGCATTTAGCGCCAAAAATTTCATCAATCAGTTTTCCTTTACCCATAGTTTCATCAACTTCTATTCCCATCGATTTGCAGGCTTCGAAAAGCTCAGCTTCAGTTTTGCCTGAAATGTCGTAACCGGTAAATTTTTTAATGGCATCGGTCATGGTTACTCGGGCATAAGGCGCTTTGAAATCTACTTTATGCTCACCAAAGATGGCTTCAGTAGTTCCATTTACCTGTAGGGCACAATATTCCAATAGTCTTTCCGTCATCTCCATCATCCAGTTGTAGTCTTTGTAAGCTACATAAATTTCCATAGCTGTAAATTCCGGATTATGGGTTCTGTCCATTCCTTCATTACGGAAGTTTTTTGAAAACTCATAAACCCCGTCAAAACCACCAACAATGAGTCTTTTTAAATACAACTCATTGGCAATCCTCATGTACAAAGGAATGTCAAGGCTATTATGGTGTGTAATAAAAGGACGAGCTGCGGCACCACCCGGAATAGATTGTAAAACAGGAGTCTCTACTTCCATATAGCCGGCATTATTGAAAAATGTCCTCATGGCATTGAACAATTTTGTTCTTTTGATGAAGACTTCTTTTACATGCGGGTTTACAACCAAATCAACATAACGCATCCTATAACGTAGTTCCGCATCATTAAAAGCGTCATGCACGTTACCGCTTTCATCTGTTTTAGGTAAAGGCAATGGGCGTAAAGTTTTGCTTAGAAAAGTAAAGTTATTTACTCTTATGCATTTCGCACCGACCTGAGTTGTAAATAATTCCCCTTCAACTCCAATAAAGTCGCCTAAATCAGTAAGTTTTTTAAATACCTGATTGTATAAAGTTTTGTCTTCTTCAGGGCAAATTACATCACGATTAAGATAGAGTTGAATCCTGCCTTCGCTATCCTGAAGCTCAGCAAAACAGGCTTTTCCCTGATCACGTACACTCATCAGTCTGCCGGCTACAACTACTTTCCTGCCTTCTTCAAAATGCTCCTTTATGCTCTTTGAAGTATCCTTTACAGGGTATAAGTCCGCTGGATAAGGGTTAATGCCTAGGCTGCGAAGCGCATTTAGCTTTTCTCTTCTGATGATTTCCTGTTCTGAAAGTTGCATAATCTTGTATTTAAGCGTGCAAAGATATAGATAAGTGCTAAAGTTTCAAAACGACAGGATTTATATAATTGCAGTTATGTTTAATAAGGAATGATAGAAGTTTGGAGCGAAACGTTTGGGTATTGTCAGTAATCCTTATTCCCGCTTTACGCTTAATCCCGTCCTAAGACGGGACCGCTTCAATCGGGGCTGGAGATTAATGTCGGGAGTGTTTGGAAACTTTGTAACTTTGTATTTTATTTTACAAAATGAACAAGGAAATTCAACTTCAGGATTTAGGTAATAAAGATTATAAAGAGACTTGGGATTATCAGGAAGTTCTTTTCAAGGAAATTGTGGACATTAAACTTGAAAAAAGGAACAATCCCCATTTGGTTACGCCCAATTATTTTCTTTTTGTAGAACACCCTCATGTATATACTTTAGGTAAAAGTGGAGATATCAGTAACCTGCTTTTGTCGGAAAAACAACTCGAAGCAAAAGGAGCTACTTTTTTCAAAATAAATAGAGGAGGAGATATTACTTATCACGGTCCTGGCCAAATTGTAGGTTATCCTATTCTTGATCTGGAAAATTTCTTTACTGATATTCACAAATACCTACGTTTTTTAGAAGAAGTGATTATACTCACTCTTGCCGAATATAATATAACAGGAACAAGAAGTGATGGGGAAACCGGAGTTTGGTTGGATGTAGGGACTCCATTTGCAAGGAAAATTTGTGCTATGGGAGTTCGTGCCAGCCGTTGGGTAACCATGCATGGATTTGCCTTTAATGTAAATGCTAACCTTGGTTACTTTGATAATATTATTCCATGTGGAATAAAAGGTAAAGCAGTTACTTCGCTTCACGTTGAGTTGGGAAGGGCTATTGATGAAGAAGAAGTAAAATCAAAAATTATCAAACATTTTACAACTTTATTTGAAGCACAGTTTCTGGCTTCAGAGATTAAAGAGGTTGAGTCTGTTTAAAATTCAAATTCCAATTGATCTGGCAGCAGCCGGAAACTCATTCTGTGGTATTTGGTTGTGCCGTATTTCCTGATTGCCTCTCTGTGTTCCTGAGTGGGATAACCTTTATTTTTTTTCCAGTTGTACATTGGAAATTCTTCATGAATTTTATCCATATAAGCATCCCTGTAGGTTTTTGCCAAAACTGATGCTGCAGCAATGCTCATAAATTTGCTGTCTCCTTTTACTATAGTAGAAAAAGGAATGTTATTAATGGGCTTGAATCGGTTTCCATCCACTATTATATAATGAGGATTGGGATCAAGTTGTATTATGCATTCCTGCATTGCCTTTATAGAAGCATTAAGGATATTGATTTCGTCAATAATCTCAGGCTCCAGATGTTTCACTGAAAAAGAAATCGCTTTTTCCTCGATTATAGGTTTGAGTTTCTCTCTTATTTTTTCTGATAGCTGTTTGGAATCATTCAGTAAATCTAACCGGAAATCTTCAGGTAATATTATTGCGGCAGCGGTAACAGGTCCGGCAAGACAGCCACGTCCGGCCTCATCGGTACCACATTCAATTTCAAATTCAGAAAATTTAGACTTCAGCATTGTTTTTTTAGCAAAAATACAACATTACGCAACCATTTTGTAAATAAAGCATCTCTAGAGTGTTGCGCAACATTTAACATATTAAGGAATTTTATTTATTGTTAATATTTGGTTAATTAATAAATAATTAAGAAGTTTGCAGAATAACTAACTCAAATAAAATTAATATGAGATCGAAGTTCAAATGGATTTTTACGCTATTATTGGCGTTATCAATGCAGTTTTCGTTTGCACAAGAGAAAACTGTAACAGGTGTTGTTTCAGATAAATCTGGACCGCTACCAGGTGCTAATATTGTGGTTAAAGGAACCAATCGTTCTGCTCAGACAGATTTCGATGGTAAATTCTCAATTAAAGCTAAAGAAGGGGAAACTCTTGTAATATCTTTTGTTGGAATGGCTGACGCTACAGTAAAAGTAGGTGCAAGCAACACAATTAATGTAAAAATGCAATCAGGAGTTAACGACCTTAATGAGGTTATAGTAACCGGATACGGTAAAACTGCTGTGAAAGCAAAAACAATTGGGGCTGTTCAGACAGTATCCTCAAAAACAATTGCTAACAGGCCAAACGTAAACGTACTTCAATCGTTGCAGGGTCAATTGGCAGGTACTAACATTGCATTGGGTTCTGGTCAGCCGGGTACCAACAAAATTGATGTTATCATTAGAGGGGAAAGTTCACTTAATGCAAGTACAGATCCTCTATATGTAATTGATGGAGTTCCATTGACTCAGGCTTTCTTCAGAAACTTAAATCCAAATGATATTGATACTGTTACAGTATTGAAAGATGCTTCTGCAACTGCTATCTACGGAAACAGAGGTACTAACGGGGTAATCTTGATTACTACCAAAAGAGCAAGTTATGATGAGGCTATGTCCATCAGCTACTCTTCTTCTTATGGTACTTCTGAGTTTAGAGGAGATCACTACAACTTAGTTAATGCTAAAGAACATTTACAATTTCAACACTTATTTGGTGACGGTCCAGGTTTTGATGGTTCAGCTCCGGTAAGTAACATTACAGGATTACCAATTATCAATGTTGATCCAAATAACATTAATGCTTACAATATTAATACTAATTGGAAAGATGTTTTCTTCAGAATTGGAACTACTCAAAGTCATGACTTAAGCATTACCTCTGGAGGTAAAAACATGACAAACTATACTTCTGTTGGTTACTACGATCAACAAGGTATTGTACCTACAACAGCTTTCAAAAGATTTACTGTTAGATCAAACTTTACAGGTAAATCTAATAACGATAAGTTTAACTATGGACTTAACATTGGTTTGACTTACTCAAGAAGAAATCAGTTAGAGCAGGAAACAAGAGGTGGTATCAATAACAACGTATTGCAGAATCCGTTACAAGGTTACCTTACATCAGCTGCCTACTACTCACCATCTACCTATGTAAGTGGTCAGCAATTATTTGATGAGTTCGGTTCTCCTTCATTGGATATCGTTCCTTTTATGTTGATGGACTTGTTCCAGGATAAACACGCTCCAAGTTTCTTTGATGAGTACAAAACGTTAGTTACTGGAAACTTAAGTTACAAACTGACTAAGGATTTGACTTACAGCGTAACTGCCGGAGTTGACTACACTGAAGATAAAAGAGTATTTGCTATCGGACCAGAAGCTTATCTTTCTATTGTAAGAGCTGTTGGGGCTGGCCAGGCTTTCCACGGTTTGGAAACACAAAGAAGTCAAAAAGAGTTTATGTTTGATTTTGTTAACAGATTGAATTACAAAAGAACATTTGGTGAAAAACATACGTTGGATATTTCAGGATATACAGAGTACTTAAAGGCACACAGAAGAGCTGTCTCTTATACACATCTCCGAGCCCACGAGACCGAGGCTGATCTCG
>CAMFLD010000218.1 GCA_945957245.1 uncultured Flavobacterium sp.
GGTTATCTGAGTTCGATGAAAGCCGATTTAAAAACCATTGCCATTCATGATGAGTCGGGCAGATTTGCCAAAGAATTTAAAAGCGATAAGGAATACAAATTTGTCGATTTATCACAGCTTGATGTCAAAATATTAAAAGACAGCATTGTAAGGGAAAGCTACGAAGGCTTGTTATTAATTCCAAAAACAGAGGATAATACTCAACTTCAAAAAAGCATCCAGTTTGTTTCTAATGATACTCCAAACAGTACGCTGATCAGCAATATGGAAGATTTGATTGCTAAGAAGATTACTGCAGAGAATTTCAAGAATGCCGGAATTGATACACTTGCCATAAAAAAAGCTAAAGCAGATGTTGCTATCAATCTGGAGAGTACGTCGGGTGAAAAAACATTTAAGAATGCGAGTCTGGTTAAAATCATAGCCGGAGGAGGTTTTGGTTACCTAATCATGATGTTCATCGTTTTGTATGGTAATATGGTAATGCGCAGTGTTATTGAAGAAAAAACATCACGTATTATTGAAGTAATCATTTCTTCAGTTAAACCATTCCAACTGATGATGGGTAAAATTATAGGAACATCTCTGGCCGGAGTTTTACAATTCCTGATTTGGAGTATATTGGGCTTTTTGGCTATGTTCATCCTGACTACCATGTTCCATGTTCACATTGGCGGTGTTGGAGTTCAGGGTCAGGCGATAGCAGCGGCACAAAGTACTTCAGCTACCGAGGCTCAGATGTATCTTAAAGCACTATGGAATCTTCCTATCGCCACGATACTGATTTCATTTATCATTTATTTTATTGGAGGTTACTTCCTTTACAGCTCTTTTTATGCTTCAATTGGAGCAGCTGTGGATAACGAAACCGACTCACAACAATTTTTATTACCTATCATTATGCCTTTGATTTTAGGTGTTTATATAGGATTCTTTACGGTAATTAATGACCCGAATGGTACCATAGCTACTGTATTTTCCATGATTCCGTTGACATCACCTATTGTAATGATGATGCGTATACCTTTTGGTGTGCCTTGGTGGCAGATTGTACTTTCCATGTCAATATTGTTTGCTACTTTCTTTGCCGTAGTATGGTTTGCCGGTAAAATTTACCGTGTGGGTATTTTGATGTATGGTAAAAAACCAACATGGAAAGAACTTATGAAGTGGCTTAAATATTAAGATGCAGGCATAAAGATTTTATAAAAAGAGAATCTTTATAAAATCTTTATGTTTTCTAACACTTGCTTTATATCCTACTTATAACGAATGCCATAACTTTGTCAAAAATTAAGAGCATTTACAATGTTGGATTCTAAAACCAGAAACAATCAGTATTTAATCAGCTTACTCTCGGTAGCTGCACTTTCCTTTTTTGGAATGGCTGTTCGTGATGTAGTGGATTACAAAATTATAGGCTACCTGCTTCTGTTTTTGGTTTCAATACTGGCCATTTTCCTTGAAATCAAACCGGTTTTGCTCGCTGCTGTTCTTGGAGCTCTGGCACTTGATTTTCTGTTCATTAAGCCTTACTACACTTTACACGTAGCCACTGCCGAAGATACGTTGTTGTTGCTCTTGTTTTTCATCATTACGCTTATCAATGCTGTTTTGACCTATAAAATCAAACGGATGCAGAAAGCTATACATGTTAAGGAAACCCGGGCTAATACCATGAAGCTTTACAATACGCTGCTGGATTCGCTTTCGCATGAATTACGTACGCCTATTGCGGCAATCATTGGTTCGATAGATACGTTGCAACAGAAAAGCGTAAACCTTACCGCCGACAGTAGGGAAAATCTGTTGAACGAAATTGAAAAAGCTTCTATCAAACTTAATTATCAGGTAGAGAATTTATTGAATATGTCCCGTTTGGAATCCGGTTACATTCAGCCTAAACTGGATTGGTGCGATATCAAAGAAATTATATACAATGTCTGCAACCGCCTTAGTGAGGAACTCAGCCAGCATAAATTGATAATTACTACAGATGAAAATTTGCCGCTTTTTAAACTCGATTACGGTTTGATGGAGCAAATCCTGTACAACCTGATTTACAATGCAGCACAGCACACTCCTAAAGGATCTAAAATAAAAGAGGAAGCTAAATATATAGTCGATGCAGATTACGATTCGCATATAGATGTTATCAAAAAATGCGTGATTACCATTACGGATGATGGACATGGATTTCCGGAAGCCGAAATTGATAAGGTTTTTGATAAATTTTACCGCCTTCATAACTCCAAAACCGGAGGAACCGGCTTAGGGCTTTCTATAGTTAAAGGTTTTGTGGAAGTACAGAATGGAACGATAAAATTGAGTAATACCGAAGAAGGTGGTGCTGAGTTTGAAATGAATTTTACTGTAGATTGTTTGCCAACTAATAGTGTACCCAATGAGCAATAGTTTTTCCATATTAGTTGTTGACGATGAAAGTCAAATCAGAAAGCTGCTCGAAATTACGCTCGAAGCAAATGGGTATAAACTTCTTTTTGCCATCAATGGGAAGGAAGCCATAACTATGGCGGCAAGCCATCAGCCGGATTTGATTCTGCTCGATTTAGGATTGCCGGATGAAGACGGACAGGATGTACTTAGAAAGCTTAGGGATTGGTACCAAAATCCGATTATTATACTTTCCGTAAAAAGCACGGAACAGGAAATCGTTAAGGCATTAGATAACGGGGCAAATGATTATCTGACCAAACCATTCAGAACACTGGAATTATTAGCCAGAATCAGAACGGCTCTTCGTGGCAGCTTTACGCAAACTCAGGAACCGATAGTAGCTTTTGGAGATATCACGGTAGATTTTGCTTCAAGGATTATTAAACTTAACGATGAGGTACTGAAGCTGACAGCTACGGAATACAATTTACTTACATTACTAATCAAAAATGACGGACGGGTACTTACACATCAGTATATTCTAAAAGAAATCTGGGGCAATTCTTATGCGGAACAAACCCAGTATTTAAGAGTGTTTGTTGCGCAGCTTCGGAAAAAAATAGAAGCAGATCCCAACCGGCCTCAATACATCATCACTGAATCGGGGGTAGGTTATCGCTTTAATTCGGGTTAAAAACTAATCACATTTCTTATTTATAATTTCTCTGTGGATGTCCTTGTGGTAGTCCATACGGGACAACTCATGTCTAATTTTTTTCAAAAACCAACAATGAATACTCTATCGAATCATCAAAAAGTTACAGCTGTGACGCTGCTTGTAGCACTCGGAATCATTTATGGCGATATTGGGACCAGCCCGCTTTATGTAATGAAGGCGATTATTGGTACCCGACAGATATCGGAATTGCTTGTCTATGGTGGAATCTCCTGTGTTTTCTGGACACTTACTTTTCAGACTACCTTTAAATACATTTTCCTTACGCTTTCGGCGGATAATCATGGCGAAGGTGGTGTATTCTCGCTTTACGCCTTGGTAAAACGTTTTGGAAAAGGAAAACTCGTTATTCCTACCATTCTGGGAGCGACTACATTATTGGCAGATGGTATCATTACGCCACCTATTTCAGTAGCTTCGGCAGTGGAAGGACTGGAAGTTATTATTCCCAGTATACCGACTATTCCGATTGTAATTGCCATACTTTCGGGCTTATTCATTTTCCAGCGTTTTGGAACCCAAAAGGTCGGCTTTATTTTTGGCCCTGCAATGGTAATTTGGTTTTCCATGCTTTTTGTATTGGGAGTTTCCCAAATTGTGCATCACCCCAGTATACTGAAAGCATTGAATCCGGTTTATGCTTATGAATTATTGGTTCACTATCCTAAAGGATTCTGGTTATTAGGAGCAGTCTTCCTTTGCACCACAGGGGCTGAGGCTTTATATTCAGATTTAGGGCATTGCGGTAAGCAAAATATCCGCATCAGTTGGGTATTTGTCAAAATATGTCTTGTGGCCAATTATCTTGGTCAGGCTTCCTGGCTAATGAATCAGGGCAATCCGATGTTAGGTGACCGTAATCCGTTTTACCAAATCATGCCGCAATGGTTTTTGCTTATTGGAATTATCATTTCGACATTGGCAACCATTATTGCTTCACAGGCACTTATCAGTGGTTCATTTACCTTAATCAATGAAGCGATTTCACTTAATTTCTGGCCAAGGGTCCGACTTAAAAATCCAACCAATCTTAAGGGGCAAATCTATATTCCGTCTGTAAATACTATTCTTTGGATAGGTTGCATACTGATGATTTTGTATTTTAAAACATCAACCCACATGGAGGCGGCTTATGGTTTCTCTATTACTATTGCCATGATGATGACTACCCTATTGTTGATGTATTATTTGGTATTTATCAGAAAAATAAACAAAGGCTGGGTGACATTAATCCTGATTGTCTTTTCAATTATAGAAGTTTCCTTTTTCATTGCCAATGTATCTAAAATTAAGGAACGATGGATGTTCTTATTCTTTGAGCTGTTTATCTTCTTAGTAATGTATGTTTGGTATTATTCAAGAAAAATCAACAACCGCTTCCTGAAGTTTACTAATCTGACTGAACAAACACAACTGCTTAAGGAATTGAGCGAAGATGATGCTGTGCCGAAATACGCCACTCATTTGATTTACTTATCAAAAGCAGATAAAACCTATGAGATTGAGGAAAAAATACTCAAATCGATTTTCTCAAAACAGCCTAAGCGGGCCGATATTTACTGGTTCTTTCATATCAACCGAACTAACGAACCTTTTACACTCAACTATGAAGTTATAGAGCTACTGGATGATAAGGTTATCAAGATTGTACTCAATATAGGTTTCAGGGTACAGCCAAAAGTCGAACTTTACTTCAAGAAAATTGTTCAGGATTTAGTTAACAAAAAAGAACTCAACCTGCATATTCGTCCGGATGGTTCCACTAAATACAACGCAGAACCTGATTTCAAGTTTGTCATCATCGAAAAATTCATTTCAGTAGAAAATGATTTTGATATGAAAGAAGGCTTGTTGCTGCATTCGTATTACTTCTTAAAAAGTTTGTCACTTTCGGATGAAAAGGCTTTTGGTCTCAATAAAAGCGATGTAGAAGTAGAGGATGTTCCAATAGTGTACCAACCAATTTCCAAATTACAGTTAGAAAGAAAAATAAATTAAATAAAAACCATGAAAAACACAATTTCAACATTGGCCTTACTTTGCGGTTTAAGTGCATTCTCCCAAGAAGAAGTCAAAGATACGCTCACAGCCAAAACACCCTTTGAAGGAATGGATATGACCTGGCAGAATGGTTCCGACCGAAGAACAACGCCGCCGGTATTGAGTACCAAATATTTTACCGGAAGTATTATGATTGATGCTAATTATAC
>CAMFLD010000219.1 GCA_945957245.1 uncultured Flavobacterium sp.
TTTATGCCAAAATAAACAAGACAGCTGCTAAAGTAAATAAAGCCTTTGCAAAACTGCATGAGCTTTATGCCAAAATAAACAAGACAGCTGCTAAAGTAAATAAAGCCTTTGCAAAACTATATATGCTACATGCCAGACTAAATGAACTTTCCTCCAAAATGAATAAGGCCATCACATAAGTATTCAGAATTAAATAGAAAAAATAATTCCGTACTGAAATTTACAAATAAAATGAAGCAAAGAAACTTTAGGAAAACTTTTAAAATTCATAATTATTAAATAAAAATAAGTTCAAACAATTAAAACTATGAGAAAAAAAATTGCCATTGCAATAGTCATTTTAGGATGTATTACTTCCTATGCTCAAGTTGGTTTTGGAACCAACGCACCAAAAAGTACCGTAGATGTAAATGGTTCGTTTGCCACAAAATTAACCGAAGTTATTAATCCGAATTCCTATACATTAGATGCAACACATCAAACTATTGTCTTTAGGGGAACAGGTGGTACAATTTCAATTCCTGCAGCCAACACATGCCAAGGCAGGGAATATACGCTGGTAAATTTCGCAACAGGAAATATTCTCTGCGGAACCACTTTATTTGATGCAGGAACCGGAACAATCAATTTCATTCCGTCAATGACCATTTTTAAAATAAAATCTAATGGCACCAGCTGGATTCAGGTGGATAAAACAACTACTCCTGCCGATGGTTCGGAAACAAAAGTCAATGCAGGAACAGGTATATCTGTAACAGGAGCAGGAACAATTGCTTCGCCTTATGTAGTAAATTCAACCATTACACAGGCTGACGGCTCGGAAACCAAAGTCAATGCAGGAACAGGTGTGTCTGTAACCGGTTCGGGAACAACAGGTTCCCCTTATGTAGTAAACTCAACCATCACACAGGCTAATGGTTCAGAAACCAAAGTCAATGCAGGAACAGGAGTGTCTGTAACCGGGTCTGGAACAAGTGCCGCACCCTATGTAGTGAATTCAACCATTACACAGGCCGATGGTTCGGAAACTATAGTAAACACCGGAACAGGTTTAAGTAAAACAGGAACCGGAACTTCCGCAGCTCCTTACAACGTTGATTTAAATACAAAAGTAAAATTCTTTTATATGCCGAGTATTTCCATTGACCTTACACAAGCTTCAAATTCAACAAATTTGTATACTCAGTATAAAGCACAGTTTCAAACCCCAATGTCAAAAAACCCAAGTGCTGCAAGTTCAATTCCTTATTTTGCAAACGCCAGCGATTTAGACTATTACATTACTTATTATGATAACACTGTATTAAGCAATGTTACGCTTACTGATGCCGGGCTGCTCACTTACAATGTCATTTCGCCTGCTACCGGCTGTACTTTCATTAATGTTGTATTTGTTGTAAAATAAATTAGAGGATGAAACAATTTAAATTATATACAATTTTTCTGTTTTCTATAGCTTTCACCCTATTTTCATTAACGATGAGAGCACAGACAAACGGAAGCGAATCACCCAGTTTATTTGGTTTTTACTCTTATTTCAACTCCCTTCAAAATTTAAGCAGCCCATCAGATTTATTTATTACCGGCAATGCAAGTTATACCGCTGAGGGAGTCCAGCTTACACCCGCAGCTCTTACCAATTTTGGAGGTATGTTCATCAACGGTCGATCCATTACTTCTGTCAATGGATTGCAGGTGGAATTCGAATATGAAATGTCCGGCGGAACTACTTATGGAGGTGCCTATGGTGACGGACTTTGTTTTTTCCTGTATGACGGAAGTATTACAAGTCCGGTAATTGGAAGCAATGGTGCTGGATTGGGCTATTCATACAACAGGGCAAACAACATTTGGCCAAGCCAGAGAAAACCTGGACTTACAGGGGCATATCTTGGTGTTGGATTAGACTTATTTGGGAATTTTAAAGGACGTAGATTTCAGGGTGATTCAAGAGTAAATGGTATAACAGGTGTAACTTATTCTGACGCAACCAATCAGGTTACAATAAGAGGAAGTAAAGGGGCTAATATAAATTCAGGAATCGGTTTAGGTAGCGGATATACGGGTTATCCTGTACTAATAACAAGGACAACAACCTCAAATGCGACCAACTCGGGGTTCGC
The DNA here is from genome assembly GCA_945957245.1 of uncultured Flavobacterium sp. Lineage (GTDB taxonomy): Bacteria > Bacteroidota > Bacteroidia > Flavobacteriales > Flavobacteriaceae > Flavobacterium. The sequence goes on from CAMFLD010000219.1 coordinate 2,124, forward strand.
AATAAACTCCTTAGGTAATTATTCTGCAATTTCCAATACATTGTCAAGTACTTTCAGTTTAAGAAATAATGGGGGCTACAGAAAGCTATACTTATCTCTTGTGCCAAATTTTGTCACCGCAACAACCACAGATGGCTTTTATGTATCTGTTGGCATAAAAACAGATATAAATGGTACTGCTATTAAAGTCATTGACAATTTTTTATATAAAAATGCTACTGTGTACAAGGAAAATGCTATGCCCAATGTTACTGACTATGACAATGTAGAAACCATAGGAACAGATCAGACTTATACACTTAACTCAAGTGTTCCCAGCACCTTAAAAGTAGGATTTAGTGCTTCTACAGGGGCTGCCAGTCAAAAACAGGTAATCAAAAATGTAAAGATGGTCCTGCCCTATTCTGCAGTTGCCAATAATGACAGCGCACAATACGATTACAATACACCGGTAACATTCAATGTACTTAATAATGACATTGCATATTCCGGAGTAATAAATATAGTTACACCGCCTACAGGCAATAGTAGTAATATTGATCCTGCTACCTTCAGTTTTGAAAAAACAAGTTATGATCCTGCCACATACGATTATACAATTTACCGCACCAAGACTACAGCACAGGGGCAATGGAGTTTTAATCAATTAACAGGTAAAGTCACTTTTACACCTGCCGCCAATTTTACCGGTACAGCTACTATGACTTATACTATTAAGGGATATTCTACTTATGATGGAAGTGGAAACATTATTCAGCCTTATGGTGATACAGCCTATCGTTCTACACCAGCTACAATAACGGTTACCTTTAACAATATTAAATGTTTAATTGCCAACAAAATGGTAACAGCAAGAACTAAATAAACTACCTAATTTGTTGACCAGATTATTTAAAAAGACCGGAAAATTTCCGGTCTTTTATTTTTATATCAATCCAAAAAAATCCAACTCCCCTTTTTCAAACTTTCAATAGCGGTAAAGGATACCCTTGTGGTAATACTACCTAAAACACTCCTGAAGATAAAACATGGTTTTATTCCTTTTTAGTATTGGTGCCTCAGCTTACTTCTTAATCATTTTCAAAGTCTGCAGTTGATTATTTTCCATCGTGCATTTTACAAAATACACTCCTGCAGCATAGCCAGAAACATCAAAACTGATGAAATCCCCTGAGACGGTTTTAGTGTCCAGCAATGCTCCCAGACTATTAAAGATTTCGATTTTTTTCTGTCCATCTGTATTAAAAGATAACTGCATAACATCTTCAACAGGATTAGGATACAGCTGAAATTTATCTTCAATAAGGGAACTCGGATTATTCAATATTTGAAAAGTAGATATAGCTGTATTGGTCAAAATAGGAAAATTATAATCAAAATAAATTTCTGCTTTATTGTTGATACTGCTGTTTACGGAAAGTGTTGGTAAGGTTTTAATTTTGAAAATTACGAAGCCCTCACTATTAGGTGAGTTAAAATCCAGATTAATATTTTTAAAAATAAATTCTATTTTGTTAGTATTTATTTTTGCAAAGCAATTGTGGCTTGTATTCACCATTTGCAAGGAGCCAATATCAAACATTGAAGTGTCTATAATATCTTTTACAACAATATTTTGCGCAACATAAGTACCCGTATTTTGAAAATGAATTTGATAATATAAATATTCGCCTATCCTATTTGGGTCAATAACTTCTCCCTGCAAACAGGTTTTATTATTCGGGTCATATGAGTTTACAATCGTTTGATTTAAATTAAATGTATTATCTGTTGGTGTCTCATCATTATAAATACCATTAATTGTAGCTGTGTAGTTTATTATATTGCCTGAGTTTAATGGAGGATTTGACATTGGTGAATTAAGACTAAAACGTACCATAATATTATTTGTTTGAAATGGTGACAAGCTGCCTACATTCCAAGTTAATAAACCTGTGGTTTGACTATTTGGTACTATTGAAGCTGTTGCAAAATTCATAACATCATCATTATAAGAAAAGGTGACTGTGCAGTTTTCTAATTGATTGCCAGTGTTTTTAAATACTATTTTATAGTAAGTATCAAATCCGGCACGAGCACTACCTAATGGAACGAGGAGAATCTCTAAATCATGATGTACCCCATTAGGTGTGATACAAAAAGGTTGAATAAATGGACTTGATTGTGATGGAAAATTAACAGTCACTGAGGATGGAGAAATATTAAAATAGTTTGGCCTTTCTAACACGGGTGTTATAGTATTGGTAGTAGCAGAGACATCATAAAAATAATCCCCTGTTTCGTTTGCAATAAAATTTCCATTATTTGATCCGTTAGTTATATCAAATTTTAGGTAAGGGTAACCAACATCGTCTGAATCACAACCATTATTATCATTATCAAAACGATTATTACCGTTTATTGTGTAAAACAAACCTCCAGGAGAAAAAGAACAATAACTGTTTACCTGACATGTTGAAGCATAGTTATAATTATTAATTTTTTGCTGTATCATCGTAACATCTTCTTCATCAGCGCATATATATTGAAGGTTAGGATTATTAGAGAATTCTAAAGAACTTCCGTTAACACCAAGATAATAACTCCAACTACTGTTATTATTTTTTAAATTCAAGTGTGTTAAATGATTATTATTGCATTTGAAATAATATAATCCGGATGAATTAGAAACATCAAAATCAGTAAGTTGATTGTAAGAGCAATCTAAAGATGTTAAATTGGTTAACTCTGTTACATTTAAATTAATTAATTGGTTAGAAGAGCAGTCCAGTAGTGTTAAATTGATTAAATCTGAAACATTTATACTTGATATTTGGTTTGATGAACACGATAATTTTTGTAAATTAGTTAAAGGTGATAAGTCTAAACTTGTTATATGGTTTGAATCATAAAATAAAGTTTTAAGATTGGTTAAGGAAGATACATTTAAACTGGTTAATTGATTTAAGGAACAATTTAATGTAATCAGATTAGTTTGGTTTGAAACATTCAGATAACTAATCTGATTTGAAACACATGATAATGAATATAAATTTAAGCCATTTATATCCAAAGTTGAAATTTGATTGTAAGAGTAATCTAAATTAATTAGATTTAGTAATCCTGTAACATTTAAATTTGTTAATTGATTACCTGCACAATTTAGATATTGTAAACTTGTAAGCCCAGAAAGATTGAGGTTGTAAAGATGGTCATAATGACAATCTATACC
>CAMFLD010000220.1 GCA_945957245.1 uncultured Flavobacterium sp.
GTATCATTAAGAAATACCAAAAAGAAAATGCCCAACCCGATGATTTTATCTTTCCGATTATTACAAATCAAGCTTTGTATCTAAAAGACAGGGAGTACCGTTATGATATAACGGAAAAAGCCAACAAATCGGCTAATTTTCAAATCAAACGTATTGCAAAGGCTTTGGAGCTTCCGATAAATGTTTCGTTCCATTTAAGCCGTCACAGCTTTGCTACCAATGCCCTTAACAATGGTATGCGGATAGAACACGTTTCAGAGCTAATGGATCACAGAGACCTTAAAACTACAAAGGTTTACGCTAAAATCATTAACGAGGAATTGGATAAAGCAGTGGAGGAATTTATCCACTAAACAAACCATTGCAATAGTATTGCAATGAGACCGTTTCTTTCATTAAATTACCTATCAGGGTAAAATACAATGGAAAACGGCAAAGAAATGAAAGATACTTCCACCCAGTACAAATAGATGCCAAATGGGATGATAATAACGTTTGTGGTCTTTGGCATAAAAATAAATCCCAACTGTATAACAAATACCACCAAGGGCAATAAAGAGTAAAGCGTTAGTGGACAGATGTTCCATAATGGGTTTAATGGCAACAATACACAGCCAACCCATAATTGCATACAATCCCAACGATAGCTTTTCGTTGTATCGGTATTTGGAAAACTTAAAAGCAAAGCCTACTACAACCAATAACCAAATCAAACTAAAAATCGTCCATCCCCATATTCCTTTCAAGCCTACGAGCATTACAGGGGTATAGGTTCCGGCAATGAGGATGTAAATGCTCAAATGGTCAATACGTTTCCAAAGCTTTTTATGGCTCAATTTCACTACGGCATGGTAAATGGTGGAAGCCGAATATAGCAAGACCAAACTCAGACCAAAAACAATCCCCACCGCTACATTAAGCAGATTGCCTTTGAGGGAAGTGTACACAATCAGAAGTACCAAAGCGATTACTGACAGCACAGCACCCAAGCCATGAGTAAGGACATTTAATAATTCTTCCTGTCTGCGGTTTTTGGGTTTCATAAGGCAAAGGTATTCAAAAGATGATTGCAATGATATTGCAATACTATTGCAATTAAAATTGAACGTTTATTTTGCAATTGCAATACACTCAAACAAACCCACAAAAACAGCCAAACTACCATTGTAATAAAAAAGGTTCTCAGTTCTCTTTAAAAAAATACAACACGCTATCTCAAAAACACTTTTGAAGACGTTTTAAATTTCCTGTTTTTCCCAAATCCTGAAAATTGCACCCGATTGCATTGTCTTTCAAGGTTTTGCACCGTCATTTTTTTTGCTTTTTCCACTAATCAAACTGAAATTTGTAAAAGAGCAGCCAGACTTTTTTTGACTATCTGAAAAGGATATAAATTAACTTAAAGCAGTTGATTTTCCTCTTACCTACAGTTAAAAAATTGTAATTGATTGTTCCGAACTAAATAAGCAAGACAAAACCTAACCTAACCTAACAATACCCGAAGGCAATTGCCTATACTCCCTCTAACCAATGGCGCATCAGTGCGCCATTGCTAGAGGTTACAAATCATTGCAATACCATTGCAATAATCGAAATAGCGCATTGCAGCTCCAATTATGAGAACAAGTACCCATCAAAAGCTCGACAACAGAGTTTTCGCTTTAGCGTCCAATCTTTTCAATAGTGTTGAAAACCCGGTAGAAGAACAGCCTAAAGGACCTATTGCAATTCAAACTACTAAACCATTGCAATTAAAAGACAGGATTATTGCGGTCTATCCTGCCATTATCGAAGAAGCATTCTCCGGTACAATGGATAAATACCGTAAGTATATTGCCTCTTACAACTTCAAAACACAGGCAGAAAATGATCTGATAGAAGTTCATAACAAATCGGTAAGAGAACTCTGCAAATCCAATGTGCTCAGTGAAGTCCAAACCCAATATAAAAAACTGTTTTTGCTCCATAATGCAAAGAATTGCAATCCAAGAGCCTACAATGAGGCAGTAACACAATTCTGTAACGATTACGGACTTATTGTAGAGAAAAAGAAAATCCAAACAGTCAAATACGCTACTGAAGTAGTATTCCAAAACCTGTTGCATTTGTACAATTCCCAACTACTCAAACGCAATGAAAAGTTTATTAAAGGCGGGATAACCTCCAAGCGACCTATTGAAGCTTTTAAAATCAATTCCTTACTGGTTACCAAACTAAAACGCAATGAAGTAAACAGTATCGCCATTTGCTCTAAAACGGTTCGCAATCACAGAAACCGTTTGGAAGAGGCAGGCGTGTTTGTAGAGTATCATTTTGCAGGTCAGAACCGACCTGTTGAAGTACATATCAATCCCGAAATCCTTGTGATTTTGGATGTGTACACCTCGAAATTAAAAAACGCTGAGAGCAAAGAAGTTACATTTTTATTTGGGAATGTTTTACCTGATAACAATGAAAGTACAAGAACATTTATAAATGAAAATAAAAAGAATGAGAATGTTGATAACAATTCTCAGATGATAAGGAGTTCGAGCAAAGCTCTCACGGGTTCTGATTTGTTTTTTACAGGAACACCCAACGGCAATGATAGCAATTGCACTATGAGGGCGGGGCGCACGGAAGAAATTAAAGAAAAAACACTTTCAGAGCGATTACAGAGGCTTATCCTGCACCCACAGGAATTGGCAGAGAATTTGGCAAACGGGCATTATCACAACTACAAACCCCTTGACATCCGCTATCTGTATCAGGAAGCCTTTAGGGGAACACTCACAAATGAGGAGTTTAGAGAGCTTGTCCTACAGGACTTTTTTAAGTCCCTATCCAAAATTTACAAATCGGCTACTCCCTATGCAGGTAGCTATAAAAAAGCCATTACGCTGTACTATCAGAACAAGTGGATTGCCTTTACAGGGAACAGCTTTAACAAGAGCGTAATTGTGGATGAAATCAGCCAAATGCGTTGGCGCATACAATGGGCTGTAAAATGGTTTGCCAAAAACAATTTTTCGCCACTTTTCCCATTCGACTACTTGGATATGACCCGAAAAACGGCAAAAGAAGTCGGCTTTGAGTACACCAAAACTAAATGGAAAGAACATTTGGAGAACCAAAACAAATACGATGCCCTAAAGAGAAAACAGCAATCGGGCGCAGTCAAAAGAAAAGAGGCAATCAACCACGCCAAAAAGTGTGAAACTGTACTAAACCGCTTCTTTAATGACAAGCTGACCTATACCCAGTTATTTGATTACGTTCAGAAGAACCTGCCTAAAGAATACTTGGAGAAATTGCCGGATATGATACTCAATAAATCATTAAAAGCTAATGAAAAAACCATTGCAATTCATTGCAATGATATTGTGAAATATAGTTTGCTTGAGCTGTAAAGGGGGTAAAAGAAACGGCTGGGATGTACTCGGTTATACTATTTTATAAGGCTTCCCTGTAATTTTGTAGATTTTTTGCCCCTGTATATGATATTTTTTTATAATTTATTACCTTTGAAAGGTAAAAAACAGTATGAAAAAAGTGCAAAATTTAAGAGTTCTATCTCAAATTTTCTCGCCACCTATGTTTCAAAGGATTGTGAGAGAAGACAATTTTGCCTTATTTGATAAGCAGACAGCCAAATATTTCAATACTGTTTCTTGTAAAACCAATCTAGAGGTTATCCAATCACTGTATAAATCGCTTTTAAAAAAGTACAGATGTGAGTATATCTATAAAAACAGCTTGGTTTTAGAACTGATAAAAGAACATAGCTTAAAGACAACGCTCATTTTAAATGAACTGAAAATCGGCGCTTCAAAAGCCGATTTGGTAATGCTCAACGGTGCTGTACGGGTTTTTGAAATCAAAACAGAGCTTGACGATTTTTCCAAACTCTCAAAGCAGTTAAACGATTACCAAAAATTTGCGGATTATGTTAGTATCGTTACCGATCAGAAGAATGCAGAGAAGTTAAAAGCTGAATATGAAGATACCAATATCGGTATCATTGTGCTTGATGCAAAGAATAAATTGCAGACTATCAAAGAAGCAGGCAGTAATACATCATTATTTGATTTTGATACCCTGTTTAAAATCCTGAGAAAACAGGAATATCTTGATTTGGTTGATTATAATTTCGGATTTATTCCCGATGTTCCCAACACTCAAATCTTTAGGGTTTGTTACGAATTGTTGATAAGCAAAGACATAGTGGATTTTCAAAAGCAGGTTTTAAGTAAGCTCAAAGAAAGGAAATTGCTGAACCCTGATTTATTGAAATCCTCCAATACACCAAAAGAATTAAAGCACATCTGCAACTCTTTGGATTTTAACGAGCAGGAATATTATAAATTGTATAACTTTTTAGCATCTAATAGCGTATGTACCAACCCTATATAAGAGGTAAGCAGTTTGAACTTATTGGAATAAGGGAGTTGACTACTCCTGTTTTATCGCCTAAAAAGTCCAAAGTATCCCCAATCATCGAGCCTGTAAAGGACTCCCCAACTCTTAGAACAACCCTAAAGGAATTAACCAATAATGATATTAATTTCACGGTCATTGTCAATCCACAAGTAGGAACTTTCAGGAATACCGATGAAATTTTTAATGCTGTTAAAGCGGCAGTAGGCAACAGCAGAAATTATCAGATAGGGGTAATTTTTCACGGCAACATTGACCATGAAAAGGCAATTGCTATTTTGCAAAAGCATAGTGACGCAATTCCTGCGCTAAGCATTATCCATAATGCGGTTTTCCAAAATGTTGAGGATATTCTACAGCGATACAAAGAACATTTTACCATTAATTACAATGTGATTAACCTGTCTTTGACAATCCGCCGTTATTTCAGACATTTTGAAGAGGATACTCGTATTGAACTTGATGATTATTTCAATGCCCAAACAAAAAACTCCGATTATTTGAAAGTTGACGAGAGTAACTTTTCAGAAGAGCATCTTTACTACAAAGAGGAAGGCTTTGCAGGATTTTCAGATTATCTCGCCATTGGCGAAGAGTATTCGGAAACCGGTTTTTTACCTTATGCTGTGGCAATCCACCTCTCCTATGCAGAACAGCAAACCAATAGGATAAAAATAAAGCATTTTGTTTCGGACTCTAACGACGACCAGTCGGATATAGCGGGGAAGTTTGCAGAAGCATTGGAAAAGCTCATTGTTTGGTGTGACCAGACAGGATACAATTCCATTGCAATACCCATGTTTAGGGAGTATTATCAAAACGGACACTTTCCGGGATTGGGTACACTCAAGAAACTTTCTTTGATGAACCATATTGACTTAGTTCTGAAATTGATCTGATATGAACTGTTGTACC
>CAMFLD010000221.1 GCA_945957245.1 uncultured Flavobacterium sp.
GGATAGTTCGGTGGCAGCAGCCTTGCTGGTTGAGCAGGGCTATGAAGTCATAGGCCTTTTTATGAAGAATTGGCACGATGATTCAGTTACGATTTCCAACGAATGTCCGTGGCTCGAAGACAGTAATGATGCGCTTCTCGTTGCTGAAAAACTAGGTATTCCTTTCCAAACAGTTGATCTTAGTGAACAATACAAGGAAAAAATAGTAGACTACATGTTCCATGAATACGAACAGGGTAGAACACCAAATCCTGATGTGTTATGTAATCGTGAAATCAAATTTGATGTTTTCATGAAAATTGCCTTGTCATTAGGTGCCGATTATGTAGCGACAGGACATTACTGCCGAAAAGGAATGATTGAAGTTGATGGCAAACCGGTTTATCAGTTGTTAGCTGGTAAAGATATAAATAAAGACCAGTCCTATTTCCTTTGCCAGTTATCACAAGAACAATTGGCAAAATCGCTGTTTCCAATAGGAGAACTAACCAAACCTGAAGTTCGTGAAATAGCTTCAAAATTGGATTTGGTTACAGCAGAAAAGAAAGATTCTCAAGGCCTTTGTTTTATTGGAAAAGTTAGATTGCCCGAATTCCTGCAACAGCAGCTCCAACCTAAAGAAGGTCTCATTTACGAAATAGATGCACATAGCCCGATTTACAATCAGGATACACCAGTCTTCAATTCGTTGGAAGAACAATTAATATTTGAATCAAAAAGGATTGCCTATACCCCGGAAAGCGGAAAGGTTGTCGGAAAACATCAGGGAGCACACTATTTTACTATTGGCCAGAGAAAAGGACTTAATGTTGGAGGAACTAAAGAAGCTCTTTTTATCATTGCAACCGATGTAAAATCAAATGCTATCTATACCGGGCAAGGACAAAATCATCCGGGTCTTTTCAGGAGAACACTGCGGGTACAACCTTCAGAAATCCATTGGATTCGGGAAGATATGGTCCTTAAAAATGGCGAGTCCATGCAGGTAATGGCAAGAATTCGATACCGTCAGGCATTGCAGAAAGCTACATTATATCAATTTGAAAGCGGTTTGTACATATCTTTTGACGAACCACAATCGGCAATAACTGAAGGACAGTTTGTCGCTTGGAATATTGATGATGAATTAGTTGGTTCGGGAGTAATTTCATAATTTAGCTTTTCTAAAAGCTTTATACCATGAAACAAAAAGTTCACAAATGCCTATCAGAATCCAATGTTGCATTTGTGAGTAAAAAGTTAGCGGTTTTAATCTTATTGTTTGTTTCCTTATTGGGATTTTCACAAGAAGATGCATGGGTTTATTTTAACGATAAGCCAGATGCTGCAACCCAACTGAATTCACCATTAAACTTTCTTACCCAAAGAGCACTTGACCGTAGAGCTAATCAGGGAATTTCGCTGTCAGAACAAGATGTCCCCATTTATCAGTCGTACATTGATCAGGTGACAGCCTCAAATGGTATTACTGTTATGGCAAAGTCCAAATGGTTGAACTGCCTTCACGTAACGGGAAGTGTGGACAATATTAATGCATTGCTTTTGCTGCCTTTCGTAAACCATATTCATTTTGCGGACAATTCACTTAATCTCAAAAGACCGATGTCAAGAATAATCTCTCCGGTAAACAAACAACTTGATGTTCAGGCTAATTTCAATTACGGTACTTCTGCCAATCAGATTGAAATGCTTAATGGACATCTACTGCATCAGGCAGGTTATACCGGTACGGGAAAGATAATAGCGGTGCTCGATTCCGGATTTATTAATGTCAACTCAACAGCTCCTTTCCAGCGCTTGTTTGCTAACAATCAAATATTGGGAGGTTATAATTATGTGAGCAGGAGTGAAGATGTTTATTCACTTCATAATCATGGAACCATGACGCTTTCCTGTATGGGAGGTTATGTAGATGGGCAATTAGTTGGAACCGCTCCCGATGCACAATATTATTTATTTGTGACCGAAGATGTTAGTCAGGAAAGTCCGGTTGAAGAAAGTTATTGGGTAGAAGCGGCGGAAGAGGCTGATAGACTTGGAGCCGATGTAATCTCGACTTCATTAGGATATTATGAATTTGATAATCCAAATTACGGACATACTTATAGCGATTTTACAGGCGATACTGCATTTGCTTCAAAAGGAGCTAACATAGCTTTCAGCAAAGGAATGATCGTTGTTGCCAGTGCCGGAAATTCAGGTGCAAGTGGCGAACCGCTCAACCATGTGGGTGTTCCGGCTGAAGCCAATAATGTCCTGGCAGTGGGAGCAGTAAAATCTGATGAATCCTATGCTGAATTCAGTTCTGTAGGTCCTTCTTTTGACGGAAGAATAAAACCTGATGTTATGGCTCAGGGTCAGGCCTCAACTGTAGCAAATGCATCAGGAAATGTACAAGCGGCAAGTGGGACTTCATTTTCCTGTCCCATAATGGCGGGGATGATAGCCAGTTTTTGGCAAGCCATTCCATGGGCAACAAATCAAGAAGTAATCCAATTTGTAAAACAGTCCGCAGATCGTTTTGTAAACCCGGATAATATATTTGGATATGGTATCCCCGATTTTCAACAGGCTCTTAATATGGCTCAGTTGTCTGTAAGCCAAAATAGTCCAAAGCAGTTTTCAGTTTATCCAAATCCGGCGGAAAACCAAATTTCAGTTTCTTTTCCGGTGGGAATAAATGAAGTCAAGATAGTTTTATTTAATGTTTTAGGTCAGAAAATCTTCGAAAAAAGAATTACTTCAGAATCAGCAATTAGTTTACAAGACTTAAATTCTGGTATTTATACTTATAAGATAGAAACCTCATCTTTGGTTCAATCCGGTAAAATAATTAAAAATTAATGAATAAGATTACCCAGCTTTTCAATATAAAATATCCAATCATCCAAGGCGGAATGATTTGGAATAGTGGTTATAAATTAGCAAGTGCTGTTAGCAATGCCGGAGGCTTGGGATTAATAGGAGCCGGTTCGATGTATCCGGACGTATTACGGGAGCATATCCAAAAATGTAAAAAAGCTACAGATAAGCCTTTTGGAGTTAATGTACCAATGCTTTATCCTAATATTGAGGAAATCATTCAGATTATTATTGAAGAAAATGTAAAAATCGTTTTCACTTCGGCAGGTAACCCAAAAACCTGGACAGGTTATTTGAAGGAGAAAGGAATTACAGTCGTTCATGTCGTAAGCAGTTCCAAATTTGCCCTCAAAGCTCAGGAGGCAGGAGTTGATGCCGTTGTTGCCGAAGGATTTGAAGCCGGAGGGCATAATGGAAGGGAAGAGACTACAACACTTACCCTTATTCCTATGGTAAAGGAAAATATAAGTATACCTCTTATAGCGGCAGGAGGAATAGCAACAGGAAGAGGAATGTTGGCTGCAATGACATTGGGAGCAGATGCAGTACAAATGGGATCGCGTTTTGCAGCATCAGTCGAAAGTTCAGCACATGAAGATTTTAAAAAAGTTATTATTAATGTAAAAGAAGGAGATACACAATTAACGCTCAAAGAATTGGCTCCTGTCAGATTAATTAAAAATAAATTCTACCATGATTTGCAGGAATTATATGCAAAATGTCCATCAACTGACGATTTAAAAACTCTTTTAGGAAGAGCAAGGGCAAAAAGAGGAATGTTTGAAGGAGACTTGATAGAAGGGGAATTAGAAATCGGTCAGATTGCAGGTGTTATTCATGAAATCAAACCTGTCAAAGACATTATTGATGAGATAATTTTTGAATTCAATACAACTGCAAAAGAACTACAGTTTGTAAGTTTTTAAAATCTTAAAATTTTTAACATTTTATTATTGTCAGGTTCAAATTGAGGTTTGTACTTATTAACAATTTTCATGTCAATTTTTATAAACTGTAACTATTGATAACTTTTTTAACGCAAATCTATCTGTTTTAATTAATTAAAAATCAATTATTTGTGGTTAATCAATGGCCTTTTAAAATTGTTAATAATGTTTATTATTTTGTTTATAACATTTTAATAAGTCAAAATCTCAAACTATTTTAATGAGTAATATAGTGGTAGCAATTATTTGCTTAGGTGTATACTGTTAAATCCAAAATTTAGCCATTTCATAAAAGAATAAGAAAAAGAAACACCTTATCAGCATAAATTGTTTAAAACTGTATTGCTTATGAGGATCATTACTCTTTTCAAAAAACATATTACCAATATCTTTTTACTTATATCGCTTTTAGGATATAATGGATTAGTTTATTCCCAATGCCCTACGGTTACTAATCCTAATCAATCATTTTGTGACACCCAATCTCCAACAATAGCAAGTTTGGCTGCTGTAAATAATGGAGGTGGAATCAGATGGTACTCTGTAGCAACAGGAGGAACACCTTTATCCGGTTCATTAGCCTTAAATGATGGGGTTACTTATTATGCAGACAGTAATCCGGCCAGTTGTTCGCCAAGACCATCAGTAACAGTAAGGATTTATTCAAAACCAACTACTGTTGGAAATATAAGTGGAGTGCCTTTATGTAAAGATTCGACCATTGCGGATATTGATAGTTATATGATTGGAAATCAAATCAGATGGTATTTATCACCAACGGGCGGTACTGCACTTTCCAGCTCAACAACCTTAGTCAATAATACAACCTATTATGCAAGTCAGACCAATCCCGATACAGGATGTGAAAGTTCGAGAAAAGCTTTTACAGTTACTGTAACCATAGTAGCTACCCCCACCGGAAATACTTCTCAGATATTTTGTTCTTCAAATTCACCTACCGTAGCCGATTTGCAGGCAAATGGAACTAATTTGTTATGGTATGTTACACCAAATTCGGGAATTGAATTGAGCAGTTCAACACCGCTGGTAGATGGTCAGATTTATTATGCTGAATCTAATGTCGGAAACTGCTCCAGTGCTAATCGCTTAGCTGTAACTGTAGCTGTTTTTGAACCTAATAACGCTGGAACCAATGGAACTAGAGGGATATGTGTCAATGATATTCCAACCACGCCACCTTTTGATTTATTTAATCTTTTAGGCGGATCACCAAATACTAACGGAACATGGACGGGTCCAATAGCAACTACCAATGGCTCACAAGGAACGGTTAATCCGTCGACTATGACCTTAGCCGGAAGCCCATATGTGTTCACTTATACAGTTCCGGCAACAGCCTGTCCTGCAGTATCTTCAACAGTTACGGTTAATATCAACCCAACTCCGACAGTAACGGTAACCAGTGCCCCAGTATGTCAGGGTACCCCTGCTACGGTAACAGCTACGCCAAGTCCGGCAGGAAGCTACAGCTATACGTGGACAGTACCGGCAGGAG
>CAMFLD010000222.1 GCA_945957245.1 uncultured Flavobacterium sp.
GAAATAAACCTCAATATTGCTGTAAAATTGCTGATGACTCAACATATACCTTATGAACAGATAAAAAAACGTCCTTGTAATTTTATTGTAACCTATAGGTTTTATACAAAAGAAGAGGGCGGAAGAACAACCGGAACACCTATGCAGGGATATCGCTCCGATTTTATGTATAGTGAAGATGAAGTAGCTGATAAAAATAAATGCCGCCTTTGGATGATTCACCCTGAATTTATGGATGATGAAGGAGTAATAACAGACAAAACGGTACCTGTACCGGAAACAGGAAAAGCTCAAATGTGGATTATCAATGAAACCTTTTATGATATGCACAAAAATAGAATCAAGATTGGTCAGAAAGGTTTTTTCATGGAAGGACCAATGAAGACAGCAGAATGTGAAGTTATCGAAATAGTATACTTACAATAACATTATTATCTACATTCGAAAATAAAATATAAAAGAAACCGCCACACTATGGACAGTTATTATGAATCATCGTATTTGACCTGGGAAATTGTTTCCAAAAGTAATTTAAAGTTTCTTCAGCAAACCGTAGACCATTTAAAACACTTAGAGGAAAACGATATCAATACCTGGAAGTATGCGGATACCAGTGACTATTATTTTAACAAAAGGCCTATAGGCGGCAAAAGGCCATTTCCCACCACAAGTTTGAATATTACAGCAGACGAGGCAACCTCTATTTTATTACGACATGGCTTAGTTCAGGATTCAAAAAGGAAGTTTGTGAATGACCCGGGCATGGAGGATTACCGTGATGAAATGCAGGAATCTGTTTCCTTCAGTAATCAATCGTACGCTGTATTTTACACTTCTGAAAACGGAATCGTGAAACACATCTGGCTCGACAGCGAGGACTATATCTCTGTCCCGGAAGACAGAAAAGCTATCAGTGCTTTGTTACATTATTTGGGAGAAAAATACGAACTGATACTAATCGATTGGTATCGGGAGTATATTATTGATTTGTCTGATAAGGAGAAGATTATACAAATTTTGAACGATATTGCTGCTAAGACAGGATTTTAGTGTAAATAATGATTAACCAAAAATTATAATGCATAAGTAATCTTGTTCCTATGCGTTAATCAAGTTTTACTTTTTGTAAATATTTAAAAAGTAAAACAATCTAAAAGAGTAAAACAATGCCCGATGCAGGAGCCTCAACACAAAATAATCAGCATCGGATTCTTTAAAAACATCTTTCACATTATGACACAACACACCGATATTTAGTTGTGTTTTTTTATAAAAATCAGCAAAAAAATTAAAAAATAATTACAAAATAAAAATATAAAATGAAAAATATTTAATGTTTTTTAAAAAATAATAAAAATATTTCAATAAAAAGAATATCTTTGTCCCAATTATTATATACAATATTTTTATGAACGAAGGAACAATTAAGTTTTTCAACGAAGCAAAAGGCTTCGGATTCATCACCCCTAATGGTGGTGGTAATGATGTGTTCGTACATGTTACCGGTCTTAACGGACCCGTACGTGAGAACGACACCGTATCCTATTCCGTAGAAAACGGACAAAAAGGACCAAGTGCTGTTAATGTAAACGTTATCTAAGATATATTTTACCTTTGCCAAATGAGCCAGTCTTTACTAAGTCTGGCTTTTTTATTTAGTCCACTCTCAGCAGACCATACCGCTTTTTACATACTAAACTACAACAATACCTTTGGGAATACCATTCCTTAACCCAATACAGAACAATATGATTGAAGATAAATTAGCCGTTTTAATAGATGCCGATAACGTATCGTATGCCAATATAAAAGAAATGCTCGAAGAGATTTCTAAAAACGGAACCCCTACCATAAAACGAATCTATGCCGACTGGACGAAACCCACCGTATCCGGATGGAAAAACGTTCTGCTCGAAAACGCCATAACACCGATACAGCAATACAGCTATACCACCGGAAAAAACTCCAGCGACAGCGCCATGATTATTGATGCTATGGACATACTTTATTCCGAAAAAGTAAACGGTTTTTGTATCGTATCGAGCGACAGCGATTTTACCAGATTGGCCACAAGGCTCAGAGAAGCCGGAATGACCGTAATAGGTTTTGGCGAAAGAAAAACACCCCAGCCCTTTATTTCCGCCTGTGATAAATTCATCTACCTCGAGATACTCAAAGCTCCCGTAGCCGAAACCGAAAGCACTAAAAAACAAACCACAAAACCTAAACAAAAAGAAGAACCACTCAGTAAAGTAGATTCTAAAACAATCAAACTTATAACCAACAGTGTCAACGAACTGGCAGACGAAAGCGGTTGGACGTTTTTAGGCAATCTGGGAAGTTACATCCTGAAAAAGAAACCCGATTTTGATTCCAGGAACTACGGATTCCCCAAGCTGCTGCCTCTAATTAAAAACATCAATAAGTTTGATATAGACGAAAGAGAAACGGGAGTGGGGAACATAAGGCACATTTACTTAAGGGAAAAATAACTGGAGCCTGCATACAATTTAGCACAGCATTTTGAATCAAAAATAAGGCTATTGCCCAATAGTATTGCAACAGTTTACCGCCGTATACCACTTCTACAAGTTATGGCACGTTACCTGCATTGTCCCGTTTATGTTAAAAGTAGATGGAGCTTATAGGGTCGTATAATTTTACTCTCGCTCCTAAAATAAGTTTTACTTTTTGTAAATATTTAAAAAATAAAACAAATAAAAAAAGTAAAACAATACCTAAAGCAATCAGTAAAAGTAGCACTGTTTTGTGAGCAAAATAAGCTTTCAGTAGTCTGTCTCTTCAAAAAAATACTACATATCATTTTGAAGTTACACAAAAAGCAGTAGCTTTGTTATTACCATCTCAAATTAAGTACAAAATAAAGCAGTAAGAACCTTCACTTCTTAAAGTTGAAGCAGTTCTGTATTGTTTTATTTCCTGAAGCTGATAAACAGGATTGAATCCTGTAGATAAAACAGCAACGGACTATAGCCCTCAATAAATTTTGTTGTAAAAGCCCAATTATCGGTACTAAAAACGAATAGAACAATATGAATGAGGAAGAAAAAGAACTTTACGGACAAATCAAAAATGACCCTGACAACTTTATGTTTGGATTACTGTTTGAATATGATGAAAACGGTAATGTAAAACCTATTCAGGGCCAAACTTTAAAACTAATGCCCGATGGTATTCCGATGATACTGGACCGTGCCACAGCAAATCTGATAAGCAAAAATTTATCAGACAACCCATCTGCATTTGGGACAACAAACAATTCCTTTACAGAAAATTCCAATGAAAAGGATTCCGAAAGCCCATTCGGAAAGAAAAGCCTATTTTATAAAGAAGGAAGGGAAATTTTAAAAGGACAAATACCTAAATTATAATTATGGGAAGCTGGAAATACGAAGTTATACACGATTATAATGGGACAAAACTCATCGAAGAATTTCGGGAAGAGAATCTAAAGCTCAAAAATTCGAAAGGAACAGACGATGATGCCATCGATTTTATGGTATATGCAGAAAAAGATGATCATACCATATCTTTAGGCAGGGTGCTGCTCATAAAGATGAGTGATGCCATGATTAAATATTATTATCAATACAAAGGCAAAGAAGATTTAATCCGGTTTTGGGCAAAATATGTTTATGAACAGCAAAGCAGCAACAGCACTTTTCATTTTACTGAAGAAGCAATTGCCGAAGCATTTTTAGAATCAATAAAACTTCAAACCAATTTAGTGTTTGATATTACCGCTTTGGAAGCTGAAAATTACCTGAAAAAAATAACAGAAAGCCTATCTGAATTTCTACACGAAGGATTAAAATTTACAAGAGAACAATGGGACCCCACCTTACAATCTGATGAATACCTTCTTGCCAAACCTGAACGGGCGGCTTACTATTTTGTCAATAAAAGCAATGCTTTAATTAGCCAACTTAATGACCTTAAAGCCAAACTAAAACTTGTTGAATCTTTTAATATAGTTGGTTTTGAATTTAAGACTCCTTTCATTGGAGATTTAATAACAGCCATTGACAACAAAATTAAGAGCATCCAGAAGTTTAAGATGTGGATTATCCAAAACATAGACGAACTGGAATTAAAACTCCCGTACCTCTGTGGCATCTGGAACGGATTGGTTGAATTTGTTGCCGGAATAGCGGATGTTGTTTTATTGGCATTTAATATCCTATTTAGCGAAATCCTAAAAGAGGAATCAAATCTTGAAATAGTACAACTAAGAGAAAGCATAGAAGAGATTTTAGCCGCAATGCTCCGGGACCCTTTAAAAGTAGTCGATGAAGCCATAAATGCGATCAAATCTTATAAATATTCCCGCTACAATGCCCCGCAGTTGAACCCTTACCAACTGCAATACAACGAAGGCGAAGACACCATTTTGGCGATTGATGTTATTATAACCATAGTTACCATTGTTAAAGGCCTGGCAGAACTCTCAAAATCATTGCCGAAATTTACCCAATGGATAGAAGAAGTTTTAGCTAAAAACGGGAAAGGAGCTCTAAAAGCAGAAGAAGCCCTGCAGGAAGCCAGACGGACAAAAAAATTAATCGGTGCCGTTGAATATGAAATTTTATCCGAAAACCTGCTGAAAAAATACGTTGATGATGTAGTAAGAATATGCGAAGCAAAAGGGATAAAACTCGAAATTAAATGGATTGATGAAGCACATCCTGAATTTTACAACCGTGAACTTTTAGGTAAATTTGAAGTTACTTTAAATAAAAGAAAATTATTTTTACATCTTCGCCCGGAATGTCCTAAGATAACCTGGTTTCATGAACGGAAACATTTAGAAGATTTTTTAGAAATGGGATGGCGCAGGTATACAGATATTTCAAAGAAAACCCCTTGGAAACATGAAGAATCAGTCTGGAACTACCTATACAAAAACCGCAATAAATGGAGCGAGGCTGAATTGGTAGATGCGTATGAATATGTCAAGAAATACTTTAAGGATAGATTTCAAAAATTCCCCCAAATTAAAGAACTGGATGAATTAGGTAAAAATTTAGGATTAACCAAATAATAACAAATATGAAACTTACAGCAGATCAGGTAAAAGAAATCATAAAAAAAGTGCATAAAGATTTAAACTTGTCGCATAGTGATAAGTACCCAATTTTTTTAAGAGGTTATGAAAAAAATGATAAGGAAAATGATCACTCGTTTGCTAATTGGGGAGGCGGTTTTGATTATCGTGATCCTGAAGCAGTAGGTGATGATAGTTGGGGCAAATACCCCGAATATATCATCTCCATAGACGATGAAAAAG
>CAMFLD010000223.1 GCA_945957245.1 uncultured Flavobacterium sp.
TATCTCAGCTGCCATTGATGGTGAGAAATGCGCATTAAAAATTGCAGAAAATATCTCGAAATAATCTATATTTCATATTTATTTTAAAAAAAGTAGGGTGATGCAGTTTAGTGTTGTCTAAACTTAAAATCATTAAAATATATAAAAATGAAAAAGATTAAAATTTTATTATTCTTCCTTGCAGTTTCTGCAACGATATTTTATTCCTGTTCCGATAGTAACCCAGTAGAGAATCAGGCTGTGGCTACGAAAAGTATTGCATTGCGAAGCACGCTTAATTACCTTAAAAAAGCGAACAACATTACCGGAAAAAACACGACCGCTACACAAGATCAGGCGCTATGCTTCAATTTTGTTTATCCTATTACGCTTTCCTATAATAACGGAACGCAAGTTACGGTTTCCAATTTTCAGGGATTGTTGGAAATCTTAACCCATGAAACCACAAGTCTTTACATTGAAGGAATTGTGTTTCCTTTTCAGGTACAGGAAGAAATGACCGTGACTACCATTAACAATGAAGCGGAGTTTTATGCTTTAATTATTCAATGCACCAACATTCAAACGGTCAATAATTTTGCTTTTGATTTTACCTGTTACAGCATAGTCTATCCAATACACATCATCAATGCCAATAATGAAAATGTGACAATTAACAGCCAAACCGAATTGATGCAGTATATTTCTACACCAACCGGTACTACCAGTACTTATCAGCTTAATATTGTTTTTCCTATAACTGTGGTTCAGGTTAATCAGTCTATTGTAATTAATGATTTATATGGATTTTTTGAGTTAAATAATTCCTGCGGAGCAACGCCTTGTTTTTGTCCAACTGTTTATCAGCCTGTATGTGTATTGACTCCAACCGGGGTGGTGCATTATTCTAATGCCTGCTTTGCGCAATGTGACGGTTATGATCAAAATGATTTTGTAGACTGTAACAGTTCCTGCCCTTGTCCGGCTAATTTTGACCCGGTTTGTGTGCAAACGGCAACAGGGATTGTGCAATATGATAATGCCTGCAAAGCAGCCTGCGACGGATACACTTCAGCTGACTTTATTGAGTGCGGTGTCGCTCCTCAGCCTACATTCGGGCAATCTTTAGGAAGCTGTTTTACGATTAATTATCCGGCAGAAATTCAACATCAGGGAGCAATAGTGACGGTTCACAATGATGGGGAATGCCTACAGTATTGGTTTCCAAATCAATCAGCAATTCCGGCATTTGTTTATCCTGTTACAATAAGCTTTATGACGCCAACCGGCTCTACAACTGTAAGTGTTGCCAATCAGACAGCTTTTCAGACTTTAATATCGCAACACTGCAATTAATAACGCCCTAATGTTGCTAGTTAGAATTTTGAATTAAAATTAGGACTGTTACCACATGCTTTCTGACGAGCATGTGGTAACTATTTTTAGTATGGATAAATCAAATCAGGAAACCCTAACGTGTTTGTGTTCAGAACCGGTTTTTAAATCGGTTTTTGACCATAATTTTAAGTTGCTTCGTAATTTTCTGGTTTATAAGTTCAGGGACTTAGAGCGGGCGGAAGATGTAGCTCAAAATGCATTCGTAAAGCTTTGGGAAAACTGTAATATTTTGAAAACGGAACAGGCAAGGAGCTTTTTATATACAACGGCAATCCGAATGTCACTTAACGAAATCAAGCATGATAAAGTAGTGGCTAATTTTGAAATTAAAGCCAAACCCAAATCAGCTCATCAGGAATCTCCTGAGTTTTTGCTGGAAGAAACTGAACTTAAAAGCCGGCTGGAAGAAGCCATCAATAAACTGCCTGAAAAACAACGAACGGTTTTTCTGATGAACCGCTTTGACAATCAATCGTATACCGAAATAGCGGAAAATCTGGATTTATCAGTAAAGGCAGTAGAAAAAAGAATGCATCAGGCCTTACTTTCATTAAGGAAAGTGGTTAAAAACATCTAAAGAATGATATAATGGAAAATGAGACTTACTTATCGGATTGGTTAGCCGGAAAGATTTCAGATGAAAAACTGGAAGAACTTGTAGGGGAAACAGAATATTTAGCTTTTAAACAGCTCAGGGATACTTTGGATGGCTATACTATTCCTGAACCAGATATGGAACGTAATTTTAGTATGGTGAAATTAAAACGGGATAAAAAAGAAAGTCCTAAGCAGAAAAGAATAATACCACTTTGGAGTTATGCGGCAATTGCGGCTTCATTATTGCTGTTTTTTGGATTATTTCAATTGTTTTATTTTTCAAATGTTACCCAAACAGATTTTGGCACTTTGAAAGTTCTGTCACTTCCTGATAATTCTAAAGTGACTATTAATGCTAAATCCAAACTGTCTTTTCCCAATCTTTTTCAATACAACCGTACCTTACATCTGGAGGGAGAAGCGTATTTTGAAGTTCAGAAAGGAAGCACCTTTACAGTTAAAACGGCTTTAGGTAATGTCAGGGTTTTGGGTACTAAGTTTAATGTAAATGCCCACAGCGACTACTTCGAAGTAGTATGCTACGAAGGAAAGGTCAGAGTAGAGTCAAAGGGAAAAATTGCTATAGTAACGCCATCCGAACACATCCGTTTTTATGACCATACCATGGAGAACTGGGCGGATGCTTCTGATATTGGCTCAGGCCCTACTCATAGACCGTCCTGGATTAGCGGGGAGACCACTTTTAGGAATGTACCGGTTCAATATGTATTCAATCAGTTTCAAAATCAGTATAACGTAAAAATTGATTATCCTGAAAAAATAAAAGAAGTAAAGTTTACCGGAGCATTTACCAACAAAGACAAAGCCACGGCGCTTAAAACAATTTGTATTCCATTAAGTTTAAAATATAAAGATTTGGGTAACGGAAAAATTATAATTTCAGAATGAAGTACCTGATTTCACTTTTTTTAATAGCCGTAACTCAATTTTCATGGTCACAAAAAAGTGAAAAGGTTTCTTTTGCCTACAATGCAACCGAATTTGTAAAAGTTTTGGAAGATGTCGAAAAAAAGTTTGATGTCAAATATTCTTATGTTGACAGCATTGCAACAGGCAGAAAAATTACTTTACCCAAAGCAATGTATTCGCTGGAAGAGATTCATTCCGAAATCACTAAGCAAACCCAACTAAGGATTATCAAAATTGATGATAGGTTTTACTCGGTCGTCAGTGGAGAAGAGACTGAAATGAAAAGTTATGCGCTCGATGATGTTTTGGTAGAAGGTTTTTTGGCCAAAGGAATAAATAAAACCAGTCAGAAAGTGGTGCTTCATCCGCAGAAAGTACAAACACTTCCCGGAGTAACCGATGCAGATATCTTACTCACACTTCAACAATTGCCGGGGGTAAAAAGCCCTAATGAAACTGCAAGCGGCCTTCATATCAGGGGAAGCACGCCCGACCAGAACCTTATTTTATGGGATGGGATAAGATTGTATCATCCGGGGCATTTGTTCGGGATGATTTCTGCTATTAATCCCAATATCGAACAGACGGTCAATTATTATAATAAGGCTACCAATCCTAAATTTGGGGAACGGATTTCGAGTGTTATCGATATCAGAACTACCGATAAAATTGCAGAAAAAATCAAGGTCAATGCGGGAATAAATGCCTTAAATGCCGATGCATATCTTCAGGTTCCTTTGATAAAAAATAAACTGGGATTACAATTATCATGCAGAAAATCATTTACTGAATTATTGCAATCACCAACCTTTGACCAATTGGCCAAAAAGGTATTCCAAAATACCAACTTTAAGGAGTTTAACAACCAGAATCGTTTTGGATTCCAGGATTATTCAGCCAAATTAAATTTTAAACCTAACGAAAAAGATGCCTTATCTCTAACAGGAATTTTTATTAATAACCATCTGAAATTCAAAACAGAAGAAGCTGATTTCAGTACCAATAATCAGGATATGGCGATTTCTGATTTTGGATTCAGTTTTAACTGGCTCCATCATTATAGTTCAAAATTTCAACAAAAAACCACACTTTTTTATTCAGCTTATGATTTTGATTATGAAAAAGTTAAATATTATTCCGTTTCAGAATTTGAAGGCTACAAAAAACTGAACCGTATAATCGATTCGGGAGCCGAATTAAATTTCAGTTATGAAGCCCAGGAAAAACTGCATTTTGATTTTGGCTACCAGCTTTTTGGAAATGATATTTCTCATTTATTCAATAGTTACAATCAGAATTTGGGAGTAATTTTAGGCAAGGCACATCATTATAATCTCACCCATGTTGGTTATGCTTTTGTAAAATATGATTATGATCAATGGAATTTTCAGGCTGGTTTACGTAACAATTACTATAGCCAAATCAGGGAAAATAGTTTGGAGCCAAGGGTTTTGGTACAACGGGAGCTTTCAGATAAGCTGGTGTTACAGTTTTCGTACGAAAGAAGAAGCCAAATTTCCAGCCAGATTAGGGAAAATTTTGCCAATGATTTAAGTTTGGAAAATTATGTTTGGGTTCTGTCTTCAAATGATACTTATCCGGTACAGCGGGCTAATCAATTTACAGGAGGCTTCATTTTCAAAAAAAACTCCTGGCTGTTGGATTTTGATACCTATTACAAAAATACCACCGGAATCACTTCATTTTCTTTTGATTTTCAAAACCAATATGATTTGGACATCCACAAGGGCAAAGGATTTACAAAAGGAATTGATTTCTTATTGCAAAAAAGCGCTCCCAGTTGGCGTGCCTGGGCAACCTATACCTATCAGGATTCCCAAAATAAATTTGATGCTGTAAATAATAACGAATTTTTCCAGATCAGTACCAATACTAAGCATTCGTTAACCCTCTCATTTTACAAAAAAATCAAAAACTATAATATAGCACTGGGTTGGTTTTGGCATAACGGAAAACCTTACAGCGCCCTGAATGATGCCGGAGAAATTACAAGCTACAATTCGCAAACCCTGCCTGATTACCATCGATTGGATGTTTCAGGGTTCTATCAATTTGTTGGTAAGGATAATTGGCAGTATAAATTGGGGATATCCATTTACAATATTTACGGAAGAAAGTCAGTCATCAGCAGGGAACTTCAAAGGCAATTCACTGATTTGACAGATTTTATAACACCAAGATATACGGTTCAGGATTACTACTCATTGGGGATTACCCCGAATGTTTTTTTCAGAGTAAGTTTTTAAACAAAAAAGCCGTCTATTTTCATAAACGGCCTTTCCTAAATTAATAATTATTTCTTTTTCAATCGGTCTTTAAATATTTTTTCAAATTTTTCCAGTTTGGGTTGAATCACCATTTGGCAATAAGGTTGGGAT
>CAMFLD010000224.1 GCA_945957245.1 uncultured Flavobacterium sp.
GCATACGAGATCAGCCTCGGTCTCGTTGGCTCGGAGATGTGTATAAGAGACAGGTATATTGAGCATATTGGGAAGCCGAAATCATCAGAAATCCTGCTACAAGAATATTTTTTATATTAATCATGCGTACTAAATTTTTAAGTATGGCAACTCACTGTTTCAAAAGTAATGCTTTTTATCATTTATTTAAGATGCCAAACCGATTTTTAAAGATTGGAATTTAGTATTTTTGACAAAATTATTTTTCACAATGGAAACCGCATCATTTCAAGGTCTTATAGACACGCTCCTTTTCATAATCATATTTTATTATGTTATGAAATTCCTGGCACGTCTGTTTTTACCTGTTGTTGCCAAAAAAATGGTTGAAAAAGCTACCGAACAATTTCAGCAGCACCAGCAACAATATCAAAATCAAAACTACCAAAATACTTATCAAAATCAAGCCAATCAAAAACCTAAAGAGAAAAAAATTGTTGGTGATTATGTCGATTTTGAAGAAATAGAATAATTTAGTGTTCTCAGTTTAACCGACCCGTTATCTGACAAACTTCAACCATCAAACCAGTTTCATGAAGCAACTTCAAAAGTTATATCCGCATGTATTAGCTATTATTGGCTTTGTAATAATTTCATTAGTATACTTTTACCCAATCATTCAGGGCAAAAAAATCTACCAGTCCGATATTGCCAAATACACCGGAATGGCAAAGGAGCAAATCGATTTTCGAACTGAAAATCATACCGAACCTTATTGGACTAACTCTTCCTTTGGAGGTATGCCCACCTATCAGTCAGGGGCCAATTACCCTAATGATTACATTGGCATGCTCGATAATGCCATTAGGTTCCTACCCCGCCCGGCTGATTATCTATTCCTTTATTTCCTGGGCTTTTATGCTCTTATGCTGGTCTTTAGGGTCGATCCGCTCAAAGCCTTTTTTGGAGCACTCGCCTTTGGCTTTTCAACTTACCTGATTGTCATAATCGGTGTCGGGCACAACGCCAAAGCACATGCGATAGGATACATGCCTTTTGTTGTCGCCGGATTTATATTAGTCTTCCGAAAAAGATACCTCCACGGGGGAATACTGACTGCTTTAGCCGTAGCCCTCGAAATTACAGCCAATCACTTCCAGATGACCTATTACCTGCTCCTTTTACTAATAGTAATGGGATGTTTCTTTACCTATCAGCTTTTCAAAGAAAAGGACTTAAAGTCATTACCAAAAATACTGGGGACATTTGCTCTGGCCATCATTTTAGCTGTAGGGGTTAATGCTACAAGCCTAATGGCTACCAAGGAATATACCGATTTCAGTACCAGAGGAAAAAGCGAGCTGACATTTAATACAGATGGTACCAAAAAAGAGGCTAACATCTCCATGGACCGTGAATATATTACCGAATATAGTTATGGTGTATTAGAAAGTATGAATCTTTTTTCCCCAAGGTTATTTGGTGGTGGAAGCGGACAAAAACTCAATGAAGATTCCCATGTATATAATTTCATGTTGGGTTATGGAGCTTCGCCTGAAGAGGCAAAACAGCTTACGGAAAATTATGGGGTAGCCTATTGGGGAGATCAACCGCAAGTTGCCGCTCCCGCTTATATTGGAGTTGTAGTTTTCTTCCTTTTTGTATTGGCTTTATACCATGATAAAAGAAAAATAAAATATGCTTTCCTTGCCGGAGCAATATTCTCATTATTGTTATCCTGGGGTAAAAACTTTTCAGCTCTTACAGATTTCTTTATTGATTATGTTCCGATGTATGACAAATTCAGGGCAATTTCCTCGATTCAGGTACTATTGGAATTATGTATTCCTGTACTTGCCATTATGGGACTGCAGTCTTTCTTTACCGATGAAGACAATCGCTGGAAAAGCTTATGGAAAACCGGAGCTACAACAATGGGAATTATAGTTTTGTTGTTTTTATGCAAAAGTGCATTCCACTTTGTTGGAGATATCGACGGCCAACTGCTTGATGCCTTGAAACAACATCCTGACAAATCATTTGGACCTCAATTCATTGACGCCCTTCGTGAAGACCGAAAAGACCTTTATTCTGCTGATTTATTGCGATCAGGATTCCTTATTGCGGTATCTTTTGGGATACTTTATTTTTATATTAAAAACAAACTGGCAGCTAACACAGCCGTGATCCTGATAGGTGTAGTTATGGTTGGGGATTTGTATTTTGTTGACAAAAACTTTGTAAGCAATGATGGGCAGCAATTTAGAAGTGCTCAGGAAGTAGACAACCCATACGAACCAACACAGGCCGATTCATTAATTCTTCAGGATACTACCCAATTTAGAGTTTATGAAGTTGCAGGTGGAATTTACAGCCCACGTTCATCATATTTTCATAAATCCATTGGAGGGTACAGTGCAGTAATGCCAAGGCGTTTTAAAGAAGTCTACGAATACCTGATTGAACCAAGCATGTCCAATTTAGGTGAAATCATCGACCCAAAAACACTGTCAATTTCTAAACCACTTCCGGTAATTGATGCATTCAACATAAAATATTTGATTGTTGGAACTGAAAAAGGAGATATCCCTATCGTAAATCCATATCATAATGGAAATGCATGGTTCATAAAAGACCTTCAGAAAGTTAATTCTGCTGATGAAGAAATCAAGACATTGGGCAAAATTGACACTAAAAATGAAGCTGTCTTCAGAACGGAGCCATTGACAAAAGGCATTAATAATCATTCCAGAAAATTTAAGGTCGACAGTACAGCAACAATAAAACTTGATGTCTATAAACCTAATCATTTAATTTATACTTCAAATAATACCAATGATGGTTTTGCTGTGTTCTCTGAAATCTATTATAAGGATGGTTGGAATGCTACTATTGATGGACAAAAAGCTGAAATCTGTAAAGTAGATTATACCCTACGCGGAATGGACATCCCTAAAGGAAAGCATACCTTAGAATTCAAGTTTGAGCCACAGGTGGTTAAAACCGGAAGCACTATTGCACTAATCAGTTTCATTGTTATGGTTCTGGCCATCATTGCAGGGGTATATTTCGATAACCGAAAAAAGGCATAATGTCTGAGCACAAAAAAGTTTTAATCATAACCTATTATTGGCCCCCGGCTGGCGGACCAGGCGTACAACGTTGGTTAAAGTTTGTCAAATATTTACCTGATTTCGATATACAACCGATAGTTTATGTTCCAGAAAACCCAACTTACCCTATTATAGACAGCGGTTTGGAAAGTGAAGTTTCGCATGAAGCCATTATTCTTAAAAACAGAATCAGGGAACCTTATGGCTTTGCTTCTTTTTTTTCAAAAAATAAAACCAAAAAAATAAGCTCCGGCATTATTCCAAATCGTAAAAAACAGTCTTTCCTTGAAAGAACACTGCTCTGGATTCGTGGTAATCTTTTTATCCCCGATGCCCGTTTTCTTTGGGTAAAACCTTCGGTAACTTATTTGAGGAAATACATTATTGAAAACAATATTGATACTATCGTAACTTCAGGACCACCACATAGCCTTCATTTAATTGGGCTTCAGCTAAAAAAAGACCTTGGCGTAAAATGGTTTGCTGATTTCCGTGACCCTTGGACTACCATTGGCTACCATAAAGCATTGAAGTTGTCCTCTTATGCTGAAAAAAGACATAAAGCACTTGAAAAAGAAGTATTGACTTCTGCCGACACTATCATTGTGACTTCAAAAACCACCAAAGCCGAATTTGAAACACTGACTTCGCAGCCTATTGAAGTAATTACCAATGGTTACGATGTTGAAAAAATTGAAAAACAGGTGTTGGACGAAAAGTTCACTTTAGCTCATATTGGTTCTTTCCTTTCTGACAGAAACCCCAGAATTTTATGGAAAGCCTTAAAAGAACTTCTCAAAGAAAATCCCGATTTTAAAACTGACTTTCAGTTGAAATTGATAGGTGCTACCAGTCAGGAAGTCTTGGATACCATTTCTGAATTTGGACTGACACCTTATGTAAATAACCTCGGTTACGTTTCGCATCAGGAAGCAGTAGCGCATCAAAGGAAATCACAGGTTTTATTACTTATAGAAATCGATTCTGATGAGACCAAAAGTATAATTCCCGGAAAGCTTTTTGAATATATGGTCTCCGAACGGCCTATTATAGCCATTGGCCCAAAAGATTCTGATTTTGCCGAAATTATAACCTCAACCAATACAGGAGTTTTCTTTACTTACGATGAAAAAGAAAGACTTAAAACCCAGCTTTTGAAATATTATCAGGAATACCGGCAGCAAAATCTCAAAGCACATGCGATAGGCCTTCAGCAATATTCCCGAAAAAATTTAACGCAGCAATTAGCAAAACTTATAACTTCGTAATTGATAATTCGTAATTTGTAATTCCAATATGGGAATCGTTCAGAGCCAATCCATAAAAAATACTATTATTACCTTTCTTGGTTTTGGAATTGGCGCTGTCAACGCTTTGTTCTTTTATACCAATTTTCTTGGAAAAGACCATTATGGTATTGTTACTACCATCCTATCCGGAGCCAATATCCTTATGCCGATAATGGCTTTTGGAGCGCAGAGTACTTTAATTCGTTTTTTTTCTTCTTACAAAGAACAGAAAGAACGTGATGAGTTTCTGACTTTTATGTTACTGCTGCCACTTGCACTGATCATTCCTGTCGGGCTGATTTTTTATTTTTTTTACGACCAGATTTCACATGCCTGGTTACAGGAAAACCCAATGCTCAAACCTTTCTTTTGGCTTATTCCGCTGATTGGATTGTTTATGGCTTATTTTGAGGTTTTTTATGCCTGGGCTAAAGTCCACATGAAATCGGTTACCGGAAACTTTATAAGTGAAGTTTTGGTTCGTGCTACTATTATGGTGTTACTTATTGGTGTTCATTTCCATTGGCTTGCCAAAGCTACTTTTATCTATTGTGCAGCTTTGGCCTATTTTGCACAATTGATTGGGATGAAGATATATGCCCTTTCCATCAAAATGCCCGTTTTTCGATTTGTGATTCCTAAAAATATCCTGGAAATTATTCAATATTCCTCATTTATTATTGTTTCAGGCGGTATAGCGGTCATGCTGGTTGATTTTGACAAAATGATGATCGCCCGTTACCTGCCTGTTTCTGAAAATGCCTTATATTCGGTTGCCATCTTTATATCTACAGTAATTGCTGTACCCAGTCGTGCGATGACCCAGATTGTAGCTCCTATAACAGCTAAGCTCATGGTAGAAAATAAACATGATGAACTGAACGACTTGTATAAAAA
>CAMFLD010000225.1 GCA_945957245.1 uncultured Flavobacterium sp.
TTGCTGTTGCTGTTGTTGTTGCATTTGTTTTTGTTGTAACTGTTGTAATTGAAAGGGATGAGCATTCAAAATTCACTACGGAACAAGTATAAATGATGGCAGATTTGGGCTTCCTTGGTATGATGGTAGATCCTAAATACGGAGGAGCCGGATTAGACAGCGTTTCGTATGTACTGGCCATGACAGAAATTGCAAAAGTCGATGCTTCAGCAGCGGTAATCATGTCGGTTAATAATTCTCTGGTTTGTGCAGGGATGGAAAAATACTGTTCGGAAGAGCAAAAAATGAAATATCTGGTGCCACTTGCCAAAGGTGAAGTGATTGGAGCATTTTGTTTGTCAGAGCCTGAAGCGGGAAGTGATGCGAGTTCACAAAAAACTACTGCCATAGATATGGGAGACTACTATCTGTTAAACGGTACAAAAAACTGGATTACCAATGGAGGAACTGCTTCGACTTATTTGGTCATGGCACAAACTGATGTTGAAAAAGGACACAAAGGAATTAATGCCTTCATTGTTGAAAAAGGATGGGCAGGATTTGAAATAGGGCCAAAAGAAAAGAAAATGGGAATCCGTGGAAGTGATACACATTCCTTATTGTTCAATGATGTTAAGGTTCCAAAAGAAAACAGAATCGGGGCAGACGGCTTCGGATTTAACTTTGCCATGAATGTCCTTAACGGAGGTAGAATCGGAATTGCTTCTCAAGCATTAGGAATCGCAACCGGGGCTTATGAATTGGCATTGAAATATGCTAACGAAAGAAAAGCATTTGGAAAAGAAATTTTCAAACATCAGGCGGTTGCATTCAAACTAGCCGATATGTATGTGAAAATAACAGCAGCAAAATTACTAATCATGAAAGCCGCTTGCGAAAAAGACGAAGGTAAGGATATTGCGCACTCTGGTTCAATGGCCAAATTATATGCTTCTGAGATTGCTCTTGAAGTTGCCAATGATGCTGTTCAGATTCACGGAGGTAACGGTTATGTTGCCGAATACCATGTAGAACGCATGATGCGTGATTCTAAAATCACTCAAATTTATGAAGGAACATCAGAAATTCAAAGAATTGTAATTTCACGTGGTTTGGTATAAAATTTTTTTATATCTTTGAAAAACTACTTTTAAAAATTTAAAATTAATACTCATTAAACCCTTTCGGAAACGAAAGGGTTTTTTGTTTTAGAATAATTAGTATTTTTACTATCATGTATGAAGAACTTAAATATTGGTATCTAAGAGATCATAAGCTGTTTCGGACACTCAGTTTTTCCCAAATAAAACAGCTATGTATTATTGTGGGTTTTAAGAAAGCGAAAAAAGGAGATATTATCTATTTTTCTTCTTCGGATGTGCCACGTGTTTTTCTGCTTAAAAAAGGCAATATCAAGATTGTTTCCATTGATGAGGAAGGGAATGAAAGTATCAAGGATATTATTCAAAAAGGGGATTTATTTGGAGAACTCGAACTGGAGAATGACCGCAATTCCAATGAATATGCTAAAGCCCTAACTGATGAGGTTCAAATTTGTAGTTTCCTGATGTCAGACTTTGAGGATTTACTACTCCGAAACCCTAATTTGGCATTGTCTTATACCAAGTTTGTTGGTCTGAAGATGAAAAGGCTTAAAAATAATTATGCCAATCTGGTCTCTAAAGATGCCAAAACACGTCTTTTGACTTTCATAAAGGAATGGGCGGAACGTGAAGGACAAAGACAGGACAACCGCATTATTATAGAAAATTATCTTACTCAGCAGGATATCGCCCAAATAATATGTACTTCCAGGCAAACTGCAGTAGCCCTGCTCAACGAACTGGAAGAAAACGGACTGATGCATTATGGTAGAAAAGAAATTATTATTGAGGATATAAATAAATTAAACTAATTACAAAATGCTTCATTTTGACCAATATCAAATCCGGCCACTCGAATTGACCGATTTGGAAAAGTACTTTCAAATGGTGGAGAAAAATCGCAAACGTCTCGAGGATTTCTTTACCGGGACGGTTTCCAGAACCAGGACATATGAAGAAGCTAAACTATTTTTGAAAGAGTTAATCGATAGGCGCGAGGGAAGAACCTATTTCCCATTTATCATTCAAAACAAAGATACTGGAGATTTTATAGGGTTTATTGATGTTAAAAATATTGATTGGAATATTCCAAAAGCCGAATTGGGATGCTATACGGATGAAGATTATGCCGGAAAAGGAATTACCTCCAAAGCGTTTTCCTTATTTGTTGATTTTGCTTTTGAATATTTTGGTTTCACAAAACTTTTTCTTCGTACCCATGAAAGTAATTTTGCTGCCCAAAAACTTGCTGAAAGAGCCGGTTTTGAAATAGAAGGCAAAATAAGAAAAGATTACAAAACCACTAAAGGAGAAGTAGTAGACCTGATTTACTACGGAAAGATAAAAGAATAGGACAGGGAAAATTGTCCATCACCCTGCGTGAATAGTCCATTTTAAAAACTTTAGAGTTGCCCCAACTTTGCAATGTCAATAATGACAAACAACTTTAAAGAAAAATAAAATGACAACATTTACCGTTCCTACAAGAGAACAAGTTTCAGAAAATAACCAGGTAATTTTTGATAATCTGCAAAAAGCCTTAGGATTCGTACCCAACTTGTACGCTACTATTGGATATTCTAAAAATGGATTAGAACGATTTTTAGCCTATCAAAATGCTAAAACATCCTTAACTAATAAGGAAAAAGAAGCCGTGAATTTGGTCGTAAGCCAAGTGAACGGTTGTGTTTATTGCCAAAGTGCCCATTTAGTTTTAGGGAAAATGAATGGTTTTTCAGATGAGCAATTATTAGACATCAGAAAAGGAAAAGCAACTGATTCCAAATTAAATTCACTCGTTCAATTAGCAGCCGAAATCACTAAAACCAGAGGTTATGCCAACCCGAATTTGGTAAATGAATTTTTTGCGAATGGCTATACTAATGAAAATTTAGTGGACTTGATTTTACAGGTAAGCGATAAAACGGCCATGAATTATTTGCACAATCTTACTCAAATAACTGTAGATTTTCCATTAGCTCCCGCTCTATAATTTGTAAATTAGCAAACCAATTCGTTAGAGTTGGTTTGCTTTTTAATTCCTTAAACCATGAACGAAGAAAAACGATTTCCACTTCCGCCATTCAATATGGAAACCGCACTGCAAAAAGTGCAGTTAGCTGAAGATGCCTGGAATAGCAAAGACCCGGAAAGGGTTTCAAAAGCCTACACTATCGATACCGAATGGCGTAACAGAACCGAATTTATAAACGGGCGTGATGAAGTAGTAGCATTTCTAAAAAGAAAATGGGAAAAAGAGCAGCATTATAAGCTTAAGAAAGAACTATGGGGTTTTCGTGAAAACCGCATGGCGGTTCGGTTTGAATATGAATACCAGAATCATGATGGGCAATGGTTTCGGGCTTATGGGAACGAACTTTGGGAATTTGATGAAAATGGTTTGATGCGCAAACGTTTTGCCAGCATCAATGATATGGAAATAAAAGAAGAAGAACGATATTTATAACGATGACCAATTCAAAAGCTTTAACATTAATCAATCCACAAACAGGAAACCTTGCTTTTAAGTTATTTACTTTTACAGATATCAGTAGCTTTGATCATGTACAAAGACTGAATTATTATTCATTAATCTGGATAAAAGAAGGAAATGGTAAAGTTAAGGTTGATTTTTCAGAATATGATTTTAAAGAAAACCAGTTGTTGGCATTTGCCCCTTATCAGCCTTTTATGCTGGCTTCTGAAAGTGAACTTTCGGGAGTAGTTATAAATTTTCATCCTGATTTTTTCTGTATCCATAAGCATCATGAAGAAGTCGCCTGTAATGGCGTTTTGTTTAACAACATCTACGAGCCACCTTATGTAAATCTGGATTTGGCTTCCCAAAATACATTCAACATGCTTTTGGAACAAATTAAGACCGAAATGCAGAATCCGGCTATAGCACAATATGAGTTGCTGATTTCGTACCTGAAAATTCTTTTGATAACAGCTTCCCGATTAAAAAAGGAACAACAGCCAAATGCGGATACCGTTTTAACAAACAAAGAACCGTTTATTTTACAAAACCTTAAAAATTTTATCGAAATGCATTTTAAAGTCAAGCATTCTCCAAGTGATTATGCTGATTTGCTGAATATTACTCCAAAAGCTTTGGCAAAAATTACCAAAAACCATTTTAACAAAACGCTTTCTAATCTCATTGCGGAGCGCATTATCATTGAAGCCAAGCGTGAATTATATTTAACGAATAAAACGGTAAAGGAAATTGCCTATGAATTGGGATATGATGATGAATATTATTTCAGCCGATTCTTTAAAAATAATGCGGATATTTCCCCACAGATTTACAGAGAAACCGTTGGTTTTGCCAGAGGAATGGCATAACAGGTAAATTTTGAGCGAAATCCAAATAGAATCCCTTTTTTAATGGAGGTAATTCATTAATTTTAGTCATAAATTTTAATATATTACTTCCATGAGAAAGTTAGTCTTAATACTATTCATTGTAATTACTTCAATTAAGGGTTTTGCTCAAAATCAATACCTGAAAAATGGAGTAGCACTTCAGGGATACGATCCTGTGGCCTATTTTGAAAGTAAAAAGGCTGTTCAGGGAAATCCACAATTCAATACAAAATACAATGAAGCGGTATATTTCTTTTCTTCAGAAAAAAACAAAAACCTGTTTTTAAAAACTCCTGATAAATATGCTCCGCAATATGGAGGATTTTGTGCTTATGGAGTTTCTGAAAACCACATGTCGCCAACAGATCCTCAGGCTTTTACCATTTTTAATGATAAACTCTATCTGAATTATAATTTAGAGGTTAGGAAAATGTGGTTAAAAGACAAGGAAGCCCGTATACAAAAGGCTAACCAGAATTGGAAGAACCTAAAAAAATAACTTTTTTGCTTCAAATGTAAGCTACCTGACAAACCTGTTTTTCAGCCTGTTCTAATTTTGTCTCATTAATAAGAAAAATAGAATCATGAAAAAAGTTTTAGTTCTTTTCGTAACACTGCTTACGTTATCAGTATCTGCACAAAATGCAGCAAAAAGAGTATCCGATTTTAATCTGGAAAACAAACTGGCCATTCAGGGGTATGATCCGGTGGCTTATTTTACACAAAAGAAAGCTGTAAAAGGTAAATCAGCATTTACTACTACTTATGAAGGTGTAGTGTATAATTTTTCCTCTCAGG
>CAMFLD010000226.1 GCA_945957245.1 uncultured Flavobacterium sp.
TGCATATCGTCGGCAGCGTCAGATGTGTATAAGAGACAGCGGTATGGTAAAAAAAGCATTTGCAACCGGAAACGTGATAATGCGCTCCCCGGAATCTACTTTGGTAACAGATACCATAAATTTTGACCGAAATACCCAGGAAGCTTATTACAATTCATTTGGAACGATAACCAGCAAAGAAAATACTTTGAAAAGCAAATCAGGAAGGTATTATGCAAATGAGAAAAAATTCAGGTTTCTGACAGCCGTTACTATAACCAACCCAAAATATACTATAAAATCCAATCATCTGGATTATTACACGAATTCGGGACATTCCTATTTATTTGGCCCTTCAACAATTACCAGTAAAGAAAACTTTATCTATACTGAAAAAGGTTTTTATGATACTAAGAAGAATCAGGCCCGGCTGTTCCGGAATTCCTACATCAAATACAAAGACCGAAAAATTGAAGGCGACAGTCTTTATTATGACCGAAATCGGGAATATGCATCAGCAACCAACAATGTAAAAATTACAGACACTATTAACAAAGGAATCGTCAAAGGACATTATGCTGAGATTTATCGAAATCTGAAAACCGAGAAAGATTCGATGATGATTACCAAACATGCAATGGCAGTAACCCTGATTGAAAATGACTCCATGTATATTCATGGTAAAAAAATGCTAATTACAGGAAAGCCCGGCGAACGTATTATTCGTGGTTTTAACAATGTCCGTTTTTATAAAACCGATATGAGCGGTAAATGTGATTCAATACATTCCGATCAGAAAAAAGCACTTACCAAACTCATTGGAAGACCAATACTTTGGAACTACGAAAACCAGATGACGGGAGATGTAATGCATCTTATCGGAAACAACAATACAGAAAAGCTAGACTCGCTCAAGGTACTCAATAATGCCTTTATTACTTCAAAAGATACCATAGGCACCGGATACAATCAGGTTAAGGGTGTCAATCTGTATGGAAAATTCAAAGACAATAAACTCAGTCAGGTAGATATAGTCAAAAACACCGAAGTGATTTATTACATGCGAAATGATCAGCACGAACTAATTGGTATCAATAAAAGTGTAGGAAGCAAAATCAATCTGATTCTTGATAAGAACACCATAGATACCATGACAATCTACAATAACCCCGAAGGAGAAATATATCCCGAAAAAGAGTTGCCCGAAAATGCCCGTAAACTACGGGGTTTTATTTGGCGTGGTGATGAACGTATAAAATCCAAAGAAGATATTTTTCCGCCAGAAGAGGTAGCTTTGGATGCCAAAATCCGAGCCGAATCCAAAGCAAAATCCGAACAGGATAATGTCCCAATGGAACCGCTTAAAGAAACATTGGAATACGACAAAAACAATCCAAAGCCCAAAACCCAGCCTGCTGAAACAAAACCTACAGGAAAATAAACGGGCTAATGAAGAAATGAACATGAAGGAAGATTTTTTAAAATACCAGGCGCAAACATCCCCTTACCCATTGGGAATGGAAGTTTCTCATGCCGAAGGATCTTATATTTACGATACCAATAACAAAAAGTACCTCGACTTTGTAGCCGGAGTTTCTGCTACCAGTTTGGGACACAAACATCCAAGGGTTAATCAGGCTATTAAAGACCAGTTAGACAAATATTCACATGTAATGGTTTATGGGGAATATGCACAACATCCCGCTGTGGCTTATTGCAAATTACTTGTCGAAAATCTGCCGCCAAGCCTGAATAAAGTATATCTGGTAAACTCAGGTACAGAAGCCTGTGAAGGTGCGCTAAAACTGGCCCGCCGTGTTACAGGGAGAAGTCAGCTGATTTCCTGTCACAACGCCTATCACGGGAACACTATGGGTTCGATGAGTGTTATGGGATTTGAGGAACGTAAAAAAATCTTCAGTCCCCTTATCCCCGATGTGGATTTCATCACATTCAATAATGAAGATGATATTCAAAAGATAACCACCAAAACGGCCGGAATCATACTGGAGAGTATTCAGGGAGGTGCCGGATTTATTGAACCTCAGAATGATTTTCTTGCTAAAGTAAAAAAACGCTGCGAAGAAGTTGGTGCCTTGTTGATTCTGGACGAAATACAGCCCGGATTTGGCCGTACGGGCAAATTGTTTGGATTTGAAAACTACAATGTCGTTCCTGACGTAATTATTATAGGAAAAGGAATGGCAGGTGGAATGCCGGTTGGCGGATTCGTAGCCAATGAAAAATACATGGATTTGCTGAGCCACGACCCAAAGTTGGGCCATATTACCACATTTGGAGGACATCCTGTCATTGCGGCAGCTTGTTTGGCTACATTGGAAGAAATTCTGGAAAAAGACTACATAACACAATCTTTAGAAAAAGAAAAGTTATTCAGAAGCCTTTTGGTACACCCTTTGATAGAGGAAGTTAGAGGGCGTGGACTAATGCTCGCAGCCATGACCAAAGATGCTGAAATTACCAACAGGGTAATCTTCAAATGCCAGGAAAAAGGCTTGATATTATTCTGGTTGCTTTTTGAAGGCTGTGCCATCAGAATTACACCTCCATTAACCTTGTCTGAAAAGGAAATCAGGGAAGGCTGTGCTATCATCATTGAAGCAATGGATGAAGTCATGAAGGAAATATAACCTGAATGAAATCATTGAGAGAATAAAATCTTATTGTTAATTAAATTGTTTACAACAATAATTCGCTTTTCCCAAAAACGCACGCCATTTCCCTAATTTTATTAAGGATAATTTTAACACCTACCGTTATGCACCTAGATCACGATGAAGAAGATTATAATTTATCCCTATCGAAATTTGAATCGATGTTGAAAACCAACAAAGTATTCTTTTTCGATTCTGAGGAGTTTGAGGAAATTATACTGCATTACCTCGACATGGGAAAAGCCACTTTAGCTAAGAAAGCATTAAAGTTAGGTTTAGAACAACACCCAAAATCTACAGGTTTGAAATTGGTTCAGGTAGAAATGCTGGTCTATGATGACAAATTGGATCAGGCAGAAAAATTATTAAATGAATTGTATGCCATTGAACCGACTAATGAAGAAATATTTATCCAGAAAGCTAATATTTATTCCAAAAGAGACCAACACGAGAAAGCGGTTGCGTTTTTAAAGGAAGCCCTTAAATTCACTGAAGATTTTGCTGATGTATACAACCTCATCGGGATGGAATATCTTTTTATGGATAATCTGGAATTGGCAAAAGAGAACTTCATCAAATGCCTTGAAGAAGATTTTGAAGACCAATCCGCTTTATACAACGTAGTCTACTGCTTTGAATTCCTTGACCAGAATCAGGAAGCTATAGATTACCTCAAAACTTATGTTGACCGAAATCCATACAGTGAAATTGCATGGCATCAGTCCGGCAGATTGTATTATGGATTGAAGGAATATGAAAGTGCCGCTACCTGTTTTGAATTGGCCACCTACATCGATGAAGAATTCGTAGGAGCTTACATGGAAAGAGGTAAAGCATTGGAACGCCTTAAAAGATATGAGGAAGCTATCGACAGCTACAACAGAACCATTGAACTGGACGATCCTACTTCTTATGCGCTGCTTCGTATTGGTAAATGCTACGAAAAACTGGGTAACAAAGTTGAGGCACTAAAATTCTTCAATAAAACGGTTCATGAAGATCCGCTTTTGGACAAAGGCTGGATCGCTATAACTGATTTTTATGTACGCCAGAAAAACTTCCAGAAAGCTTTGTACTATGTAAACAAAGCTTTGGCAATCGACGACCAAAACCGTCTTTACTGGAAACGTTATGCTACCATCAACAAAGCAATGGATCACTTTGAAGAAGCTGAGTTTGGCTATCGTAAAGCCATCGAATTTGGTGATTATCAATTAGACACTTGGTTGTTTTGGGTAGATATCATGCTGATTATGGGTGAATTCAATAACGCTATCCTTACGTTAATTCAGGCTTCAGAATATTTCCCTGATGATTATGAAATCGAATATAGGCTGGCAGGTTTCCACATGCTTCTTAATGAGGAAGAAAAAGGAAATTTCCACCTTAGTAACGGTTTGAGGATTAATTTCAAACACCATACCATCATTAAAGATATGTTCCCAACGGTTTGGAACAGAGAAGCTGTCCGGGAATACATTTCAAAATACAAAAAACCTTAATAAATGTTGCAACGGCAATATGGTTTAATCGGAAAAAACATTAGCTATTCTTTCTCCAAAAAATATTTCACGGAGAAGTTTGCTTTGGGCGGATTAGACGATTGTACTTATGAAAATTTCGATCTTGACTCCATTGAAGGCTTTCCCGAAATTATCAGCAACAATCCTAATTTAAAAGGCCTTAATGTTACGATTCCATATAAAGAAGCCATAATACCCTATCTGAATAAGCTCTCTAAAAATGCTGCACTGATAGGTGCTGTAAACGTAATTCGCTTTACTAAAAAAGGGAATCTCAAAGGATATAATTCCGATTACTATGGTTTTATGAAATCTCTGGAACCGCTGCTTCAACCTCATCATAAAAGAGCCCTGATATTGGGTACAGGCGGTGCTGCCAAAGCAATTTCATTTGCTTTAGATAAACTTGGAATCCTTTACACTTTTGTCAGCCGGGAAGGAAAAGGAGGTATGATTGATTATGACCGGATTAATGCCACAACTTTTGACAACCATCAGATTATCATCAATTGTACTCCAATAGGAACATTTCCCGACACAAAGGAGTTCCCTCCTATTCCGTATAATTTTTTCACAGACAAACATATTGCTTTCGATTTGATTTACAATCCCGAAGAAACTCAGTTTTTGAAAAAGGCTAAAAAGAAAGGAGCGGTTACTAAAAACGGATACGAAATGCTGGTACTTCAGGCAGAAAAAGCATGGAAAATCTGGAACAAATAAAACCATAATCATGAATACGCTATTACTAAGGGTTCCGGTTGCCGTTATATTGCTGGTTCACGGATTAGGAGGAATGTTCAATAACGGCGTAAATGATTTTGGCAATCTTTACCTCAATCAGGTTGGTTTTGCCCCCTTTGGCCTTTATATCGCCTGGGTTATTAAAATTTCTCATGTAATTGCCGCTATCTTATTATTAATGAATAAGTTCATTAAACCCGCTTCAATAATAACTATTTTTGTGCTGGTCATGGGAATTATCATGGTACACTTTAAGGAAGGCTGGTTTGTAG
>CAMFLD010000227.1 GCA_945957245.1 uncultured Flavobacterium sp.
AAAAAGCCTGTGCCGATGATGTTGGTGCTGAAGTTACATTTACTGTAACTGCCACTGCAGTTCTTGAACTTTCAAGTGAATTAACCGTTTGAGAAACATAATAAGTTCCGGTAGATAGTAATGTTGAAGATGCTAAAGCTGTTCCTCCTGTCGATGAAGTATACCATTGTAAATTTGTTCCGGTGGCTACTAGGTTGGCAACTGTTGCCAAGTTACAGAAAGTCTGTGCCGATGCTGTTGGTGCTCCGGGAGCGGTATTAATAGTTACAGAAAAAGCCACTCTCGCACTCTCACAAGAATTTAACGTTTGTGAAACATAATAAGTACCTGTTGACAATACTGCTGTTGAAGCCAAAGCTGTTCCGCCTGTGGCAACTGTATACCATTGCAGATTCGTTCCGGTGGCTACTAAGTTGGCAACTGTGGCTCCACTATTAAATGTCTGAGCGGAAACTGTTGGTGCCAATGTACTGTTTATACTAACAGCTACTGCAGTTCTTGAGCTCTCACAAGAGTTTAAGGTTTGTGACACATAATAAGTTCCTGTTGCCAAAGCAGTTGTTGATGCCAATGCTGTGCCGCCTGTAGCTGCATTATACCATTTTAATGAAGTCCCGGTAGCTGTTAAATTAGAAACAGTAGCTGAGTTACAGAAAGTCTGTGATGATG
Organism: uncultured Flavobacterium sp.; assembly: GCA_945957245.1. Lineage (GTDB taxonomy): Bacteria > Bacteroidota > Bacteroidia > Flavobacteriales > Flavobacteriaceae > Flavobacterium. Next base: position 670 of record CAMFLD010000227.1, read on the forward strand.
CAGTTGGTGCTGAAGTAACATTTACAGTTACTGATACTGCCGTCCTTGAACTCTCACAAGAGTTTAAGGTTTGTGACACATAATAAGTTCCTGTTGCCAAAGCTGTTGTTAATGCCAATGATGTTCCGCCTGTAGCTGTATTATACCATTGCAATGAAGTTCCGGTAGCTGTTAAATTAGCCACAGTGGCTGAGTTACAGAAAGTCTGTGATGATGCCGTTGGTGCTGAAGTAACATTTACAGTTACTGCTACTGCCGTTCTTGAACTCTCACAAGAGTTTAAGGTTTGAGATACATAATAAGTTGCTGTTGCCAAAGCTGTTGTTGATGCCAATGCTGTGCCGCCTGTAGCTGCATTATACCATTTTAATGAAGTTCCGGTAGCTGTTAAATTAGCCACAGCGGCTGAGTTACAGAAAGTCTGTGATGATGCGGTTGGTGCTGAAGTAACATTTACAGTTACTGCTACTGCCGTTCTTGAACTTTCAAGTGAATTTACTGTTTGGGAAACGTAATAAGTCCCGGTTGCTAAAGCTGTAGTTGATGCCAATGCTGTTCCGCCAGTTGCTACATTGTACCATTTTAAAGCTGTACCTGTTGCTACTAAGTTGGCTACTGTTGCTGAATTACAGAACGACTGTGCAGATGCTGTTGGAGCACTTGGTGCCGAAGACCCTGTTCCGGTTGCAAAAGTAATAGTTGCAGTTCCGGTTCCGGTATAATTTGAAGCCGAAATAGTGTAAGTAGTCGAAACCCTTACTTCGGTTGGTGTTCCCGAAATCACTCCAGTTGCTGTATCAAAACTCAATCCAAGAGGTAAAGCAGGTGAAATTGAATATGGATTTACAGAAGTGATTTTACGGATTCTCTGTGTGTAAGAATCAGCTACATAAACATTCCCCGTAGCATCGGTAGTTACCCCTACCGGAAAATAAAAAGAGGCTACATTTCCAATTCCGTCAACATAATCACTCGAGCCATTTCCTGCATAAGTGCTTACCAAACCGGTACTGTCAATTTTCCGTATAACTGAATTATAATAATCTCCAATATAAAAATTACCCGAAGCATCTCTGGTAATTCCACATGGGGTATTAAAGTAAGCTGCTGTTCCAAGATCATCCTGATATCCTGCAAAACTACCTGCAAAAGTACTTACAGTTCCATCTACAGCAATTTTGCGGATTCTGTTGTTAGTGGTATCAGCAACATATAAAATACCTGTAGCATTATCAATAACAATTCCTTGTGGATTTTTGAAGCGGGCAACTGTAGAAGCTCCGTCTGCAAAACCTGAAAGTATATATCCGGCTACTGTAGTTACTGCTCCACTGGTACTTATTTTCCTTATCCGGTTGTTTTTTGTATCGGCTACATAAATGTTTCCGGCGGTATCAACTGTTAACCCATAAGGATTATTAAATTTAGCAACAGTCCCCTGTCCGTCAAGATATCCGGCAGTTCCATCTCCGGCTATGGTGGTTACAATACCTGCTGGGGTTATTTTTCTGATTCGGTTATTAAATGTATCTGCAACATAAATATTACCTGTTGCATCAATTGCCATTCCTTTTGGATTGTTAAAGTAAGCCGCAGTTCCGGTTCCATCAACATATCCGGTTGCCGTATTTCCTGCAAAGGTTGTTACAATTCCATTAGCAGTAACTTTTCTGATACAGGAATTAAAATCATCTATAACATAAGAATCGCCTGCTGAATTAACTACAACGGCGATTGGACTGTTAAACATAGCCATGGTACCAGTCTGTCCGTTTTCCAGACCTCGGGTTGCACTTCCTGCATAAGTTGTTGTATCACCGGCACCGGTTACTTTACGAATACAGTTATTGGTAACATCAGCTGCATAAACATTTCCGGACGTATCTACAGCTAAGCCTTCAGGATATTTAAATGTTGCTACTGTTCCTGCTCCATTCACTGCCCCGAAAGCTCCAGTTCCAGACAAAGTACTAACAGCACCTGAGTTCGTTATTTTACGAATGCAGTTATTATTATAATCTAAAACATAGAGATTATCTGAACTGTCTATGGTGATGGCTCTTGGCGCACTAAATTGCGCTGCTGTTCCCTGAGCATTAACTATTCCAGTTGCTCCGCTTCCGGCAAAAGTGGTTACCTGTCCTGTATTAGAAATCATTCTAATTCGGTTATTGGAAGCATCTGTTACATATAAAATACCCGAACCTGAAGCTGCTATTCCAATCGGGTTATTGAATTTAGATGCCGTTCCCTGTGCGTCAAGAAATCCTGCTGTTCCGTCCCCAGCTACAGTCGTAACTAAACCAGAAGCAGTAATTTTTCTAATCCTATTATTGTTAGCATCAGCTACATACAAATTTCCGGAACCGTCAAAATCCATTCCTTTAGGACCGGCAAACAAGGCATTTACATCCTGGCCGTCAAGATATCCCGAATTGGTAATACTACCGGCAAAAGTAGAAACTATTCCGGACTGCGTAATTTTTCTGATAGCATTGGTTGTGGACTCGGTAACATAAACATTCTCAGAAGCATCTACAGCTACTGAAAAGGGAAGATTGAATTGCGCAACGTCAGCTGTTCCATTAAGAAAACCTGCAACGCCCGAACCCGCAAAAGTTGTCACATATCCTGTTGCCGATATTTTACGAATACAATGATTCTGGCTATCGGCTACATACATATTACCGGAAGCGGCTATAGCTATTCCTGTTGGACTGTAAAACTTAGGAGATGCGGTTGTCCCGTCACTATATCCCGAAGTTCCATTGCCGGCGATTGTAGAAACATTAGTTCTTACAGTGGGTGCACCGCCTGACAATACGGGTGTTAAAGGTGAAATTGTGTTATTGATTGTGTAGGTACCCTGAACTCCTGAATAATTGATAACGGGTGCCTGAGCATGAAGAAATGAATTGCATAACAACAATACTAAAAGGAGTAACGAGTTCTTACTGCCCTGCATTCCTGAATTTTTTCTTTTCCTGTCTAAAAAAATGTAATTACCTATCATTACATTTATCATTTCAATTACGTTAAAATTTGGGTATACTATCTTTTTCATAACTCGATTTGGTATTGCAATGATATATAATTTTTAAACTTTAAATGGTTTCAAATCAAAAGATTGGAAAATTTTAACATTTAATTTTTGTAGGTTTTTTATTAAAAATTATTTATCAATAGTTATTAACAAAATATTGTTTTTACGATAATCTATTTTTTTTAACATTTATTATTTATATTTTAATTATAATATGTTTAATATTTAAATATTATTTACATTTTTAGTTAATATATTGTTTCAACAATCAGCAGAAAATACTTCAAAATCGATTTTTTATCCATGAAAAGTAAATATATTCGACAAACTACATCTTTTTTTAATTAGTAAGTTTTTTATCGTTAAAAATATTTTCACAATTTTCGAAACAGTAAAACTTAAATTTTTTCCTAGTTTTGAATTCTTGCTTTTTTTATTAAACTAATAGGAGTTTACATTTTTTTATGAAACAATATTATTAATTTTATCGATAAAAAAGCATAAATAATCGACAAAATACACTTTTTAGCATACAAATAAAGATATTTTCTTATATTTTTAAAAATATTGTAATAAAAAACCTCTCCATTTCTGAAGAGGTTATTTGATTGAAAATTTAGAACTTATTCAGCAATTATGTCAGAAACTATAGTTGACTGTAATCCAAAACATTAGAAAATAAAAAAACAAGCAAAGTTTTTGACAACCAAAATAGTCAGAAGTAAGGCCAAACATATTTTGTATTTTCACGAGATGTGTTAGCAGGATAACTACGCTTAAAGCTTAGAAAAACTATAAATTAAGCCTGTAGGTTCTTCGTCTTCTAAATGTTACCGGATCAAAATGCTTCCACATGTTGTGAATGGCATGATTATCTTCCAGTTCAGGAGTTCGTATACAATTTTTGATTCCTTTTGACTTAAAAACATCATAATATTCGGCAAAAATAATTGCTGTCACTCCTTTACTTTGATACTCAGGAGCAATTCCAATAAGGTAAAAAAGCACATCCTTACTGTTGTTTTTCGCTTTCAGCAAATGATAAAATCCAAATGGAAATAATTTGCCTTTAGCTTTCTGCAACGCTTCGGAAAAACTTGGCATAACAATACTAAAAGCTATCATATTATCATCTTTATCCATGATAAATTTGATGTACTCAGGATTAATAAAACTTATGTATTTCTTTTTAAAATATTCCTTTTGAACATCAGTTATTGCGACAAATGAAGACAACTCAGCATAACTCGAATTGAACAGGTCAAACATTTTATCTACATAAGGCATAATGTCCTTTGTATGCTTAAAGTTGAGTGGAGTTAGTTGGTAACGTCTTTTGATAAGTTCATTGGGTTTAATAAAAAAATCGGGCTTTTCTTCAGGGAATGAAAATTTGTTTTCGAGATATTCTTTTTCTTTTACATAGCCTAATTTCTCGAGATGTTCTTTGTAGTATGGGTAGTTGTACCAGGTTATCATG
>CAMFLD010000228.1 GCA_945957245.1 uncultured Flavobacterium sp.
ATGAGTAATTCAATTCAAAAACCACAATTCAAGTCTCAGTATGACAATTTTATAGATGGTAAATTTGTCCCACCGGTTAAAGGAGAATATTTTGATAATATTTCTCCGGTAGATGGAAAAGTATTCACAAAAGCAGCCCGCTCTACCAAAGAAGATATCGATTTAGCATTAGATGCTGCACACAAAGCCTTTGCCTCCTGGAGCAAAACATCAGTGACTACCCGAAGCAATATGCTTTTAAAAATAGCCGATATCATGGAAGCCAATCTGGATTATCTTGCCGCAGTCGAAACCATTGATAATGGTAAAGCCATCCGAGAAACCCTGGCAGCTGATTTGCCTCTTTGCATTGACCATTTCCGCTATTTTGCCGGAGTAATCCGCTCAGAAGAAGGCTCTATTTCTGAACATGACGAACACACAGTCAGTATTTGTCTTCATGAGCCATTAGGAGTTGTAGGGCAAATTATTCCGTGGAATTTTCCACTCCTTATGGCATCTTGGAAAATCGCTCCGGCATTAGCAGCAGGTAACTGTGTAGTAGTAAAGCCAGCCGAGCAAACCCCTACTTCCATTATGGTACTTATGGAACTAATTAAGGATGTAATTCCAGCCGGAGTTTTAAATATAGTAACAGGATTTGGTATAGAAGCAGGAAAACCCTTGGCTACCTCGCCTAGAGTCAATAAAGTAGCCTTTACAGGAGAAACTACAACCGGACGTTTAATCATGCAGTATGCCTCAGAAAACCTGATTCCGGTTACTATGGAACTCGGAGGAAAGTCCCCCAATATTTTCTTCCCGTCTGTAGCCGATGCCGATGATGAGTTTTTTGACAAAGCTGTTGAAGGTGCTGTACTATTTGCACTGAATCAGGGCGAAGTTTGTACCTGTCCCTCCCGAATATTAGTTCACGAAAGTATTTATGACAAATTCATCAAGCGTGTAGTAGAACGTACTAATGCCATAATTTGCGGAGACCCGATGGACCCTTCTACCATGATGGGAGCACAGGCTTCCAACGACCAATATGAGAAAATCCAGTCCTACCTCAAAATCGGAAAAGAAGAAGGAGCCGAAGTACTCGCAGGTGGTGATATAAACCAACTCGGTGGCGACTTAAACGGAGGATATTACATCAAGCCAACCATTTTCAAAGGACACAACAAAATGAGGATTTTTCAGGAAGAAATCTTTGGTCCGGTAGTTTGCGTAACCACTTTCAAAACCACCGAAGAAGCCATAGAAATCGCCAATGATACCTTATACGGACTCGGAGCCGGAGTATGGACCCGTGATGCCCACGAACTGTATCAGGTGCCAAGAGCTATCCAGGCAGGCAGGGTTTGGGTGAACAGCTATCATGCTTATCCGGCGCATGCGCCATTTGGAGGGTATAAAAAATCAGGTTTCGGAAGGGAAACACACAAAATGATGCTTGCCCATTACCGCCAAACCAAAAACATGCTCATTTCCTACAACAAAAATAAACTTGGTTTCTTTTAATGGTTGAACAAATTGAAACGGGTGCCATCCGGATTTATTCCGGATGGTTTTTTTGAATTTTAAGAGCCAATCCCGCTGTCCACTGTATCTTTTACATAAATGTAAAAGGATGCCGTTTCCATCGGGGCTAATACATCAATTATGAAAACACCAAGAGTTACTGTTACCGAAAAAGCCCAGCGGATAATCCGTGAACTTCAGTCCCGTTATGGCGAACTAATGTTCCATCAAAGCGGAGGCTGTTGTGACGGTTCACAACCTATGTGCTTTGAAAAAGGAGATTTCAAGTTAGGTTACAGCGATGTCTGCCTCGGAGTTATAGAAAGCTGTGAATTCTGGATGAGCAAAGACCAGTTTGAATATTGGAAACACACTCAATTAACTATTGACATAGTGGAAGGAAGAGGATCGAGTTTTTCATTGGAAATCCCACTCGGATTAAGGTTCATCACTCAATCAAGGCTGTTTACAGAAACCGAAGCAGAAAATCTGGAAGAAGTCCGGTTTATGGATTGAAGTTCATTAATTGGTACTGTTTTGGAGTCACGCCTTCATATTTTTTGAAAAGACGAATAAAGTAGTTACAATCTTCAAAACCAGTAGCATACGATACTTCATTTACATGGATATTTGGGTTGCTCAACAGCTTTTTCGCATACCTGATTTTCTCATTCAGGATATATTCAATTGGGCTCATACCCAATTCCCTTTTGAAATAACGATAAAACGAAGTCGTACTCATACAGGCTTTGTCGCTCAGTACTTTCAGACTTATACTTTCCCTTATGTTGTTTTTAATGTATTCAATAGAAGGTGTTATCGGGCTGTTGCTGTCCAGTATTTTTTCGCTGTCAAAACGTTTGGCAGTTTGCGTCTGGATAATCCTGATGATAAGTTCCTGAAGTGTTAAATCGGCAATCGCATCTTTTGTAATGGAATCGCCCATGCATTCTTTAATCAGTTTGTTGATAGTGCCGGCAAGTTCAACGTTATTATAGAAAAAATAATTTTCATGGTCCAGTTTCCAAAGATTGCTTTTACCTTCTTTAGGATATTTTTCATTCAGGAAATCAAGCGTTTCCGTAATGATTTTGTTATCAATTGCCAAAGCAATACACTGAGTCGGATTGGCATTGGTAGCTTCTGGAAAATCAATTTTCATTTCCACATTCGAAGGAACTATCACCGTTTCACCCGGAAGGTATTCAAACTGCGGCTCTTCAAAAAGATGCATTATTTTTTTGCCACGCAACATACTTGTTACCACAAGGTCATTAAACTTAAGTGGTACCAATTCTGATTTCTGATAGGTCTCAAAAATATTAAGTTCGCACTTATCCAAAGAGAATATCGTACGGTTTTCCACTAGAGTCTTTAGGGATTTTTCGTGTGTTAGTGCGGGTTTGTTCAATAATACCTTAGAAGCCATAGTTAAAAACAACAGGATTACTAAAATAATATTTTAAACTAATAAATCAACGCTGATTTTGATTTATTTAAGAAATAGATTTAAAGCAATTCTTCGATGTGCTTTTTGATGTTTTCGGCAATTTTCTGAGTGGGTAAATCGTTGTCGTCACCACCAAACGGATCTTCAATTTCTTCGGCAATGAGCTCAAGGCTCGCCAAAACATAAAAAATAAAAACCACAACCGGAGCGGTGTAATAGCCCAAACTAAAGGAAAGTCCTAACGGTAGTGACATGATATAAAAGAAAATAAACTTTTTAATAAAAGCGCTGTAGGAGTAGGGAATAGGCGTATTCTTAATCCGTTCACAGGCACCGCATATTTCGGTAAACGACTGTATTTCAGAATTAAGAACAATCAGTTGGTCACCTGTAATCTTTTTTTCAACATAAAGTTCATTGATGCGGGCAAACATCTTTTTGGCAATCTGATTGGGTTTGTGTTTATGATGGTCAATTTCCAAATCAACATCATCAAAAAGTTGCTGTGTAATTTCGGTATTATTAAGGTGTTTGTGCAATACCATCGCATAATTCGGAATCACTTTCCTGAAAAAAGTCCTGTCTTTCTCATCTTCAAGAATAGCTGCAAGTTTGAGGGCAAAATTCCGGCTGTTGTTTACTAAACTTCCCCATTGCCTGCGGCCTTCCCACCAACGGTCATAAGCTGTATTGGTGCGGAAAACCAACAAGAGTGAAATTACAAATCCCAGCATGCTATGCATGGTTGTAATGTTTTGGATATAACTGCCCTTAGCTATTTTCCAGTATTCCACTTCCAAATAACCAATGATTGCGGCAAAAAAGCCTATGGCAATCATAATCGGGAACAGTGTTCTAAAGGTGTCGGCTTTATGAAATCGGAAAATAAAAGTAAACCAGTCTTTGGTATTATATGAAATCATAAGGTTGTGTTTTTGCCAAAAATACAATTACTTTTTAGATTTTATTTTACAGAATGTAAATCCTAAAATCCCTTTTTGGTAACACAAATCAATGGTGTCGCCAATATGATGCATTTCATAAAATGCCTTACCAAAGCTGAGACGTTCTTTACCATTCCCTTTATCAATAAAGATATAATAAGATGGTCTTCTGCTGCCGCTTTTTGCCATTTGTATTATGGTGTAAGGTTTACAGTCCGTTTTTGTTATTTTAGACTCATTTATAAGTCTAAGCGAACCAAAAGAAATCAGCATAAAGGCAAAAATCAACTGGGAAAGAAAACCATATCCTTTAACGCTTTTATAGCTTTTAGCCTCAGGAATCCTGATGCAAATCAGCCTGAAAATGATAAAACCCACAAGAATACCGCAAACTATGCTAGTTATGGTAAACAAAAGCCAATCGGTATAATTTTCCATATTGTGGAGCCCAATCGCAAGAAAGATTAGCGATATGATTCCAAAAACCGAAAGGTAGAAACTTAAATTATCAAGCTGTTTTTTGTTCAAAATTGTAATTTTTATGTTTAGTAGTAACTTATTTCACGTTTTGATTCAGTTATGGTTTTACCGGAAGCATCAACAATTTTGAGATAAATTTCGTTGCCGGCAACATCAAACTTTCTCATTTTTATATCAGTAAGTTTACCTTTAAGATATCTTTTCTCTCGAATCGGGTTTCCATTCGAATCATATTCAAATTCAGTAGCCGTAGTTATGGTTCCCTGATATAAATGGGTTCGCTTCAACAGATTGTTTTTTGCATCATAAGTATAATTGTCAGTGTAGATCACTTCACCTACAGAATCATACGATGTGTTTTCAGTTAAGTTGCCTTGTGCATCGTAAACAAAAGTTTCACGCCTTGAAGCTGTATTGTTGGGATAATAAGTCTGGTATTCTATTTTTCTGTTTCCGCTATCATAAACATAATTAACCCTTGATGTTACATTTCCTGATTCATCTTTTCCTGTTTTCTCTAACAGATTTTTGTTATTGTCATAAACATAAAAAAACGTAATCGGAGCTTTGTCTTCAACATCCTTGTAAGGTCTTCTTTTTATAACACTGGAGATACCATAATTGATTTCTTTTATCAGCAATCCTAAATCATTATAAAAAAACAGCACTTTTTCTTTCATTTGTTTTGTGGGATATCTGAAATCATAACTAATTTTTTTGATAAGGTTCTTATCCTGATATTCATTCCTTACATCATCTAAAGTATCTTTGTTGGCAGCGTTAAGATTGG
>CAMFLD010000229.1 GCA_945957245.1 uncultured Flavobacterium sp.
ATCTACACACTGCATATCGTCGGCAGCGTCAGATGTGTATAAGAGACAGTGGTGCTACCAATTTATTGACTTATTCAGGCTCAGGAAACCCCTCAACGGTTACTTATACAGGTACAGTCGGAAATAACATGACAATTAGGTTTGTTTCTGATAACGTGGGTACTACAACTTCAACAGGGTTTAAAATTACAGTTAAATGTCTTCCGGGAACAACATGTGCTGCGCCGGCATCAATAAATGCAGTAACTTCTATAACTGCTACTTCAGCTATTGCTAGTTGGCCTGCAGCGAGCGGACCTCCGGCGGGTTATGATATATTTTATAGTACTAACTCCGGAGCAACACCAGGGACACCTAACTTTACCAATATAAACAGTCCATATACAATGACTGGTTTAGCCAGTGAGACTACTTATTATTACTGGGTGCGTTCTAATTGTGGAGGGACACAAAGTGCCTGGGTAGGGCCATCAGCGGCTTTTACTACGCTTTGTGCCGCAATCAATCCTCCTTATACGGAGAATTTTAATGGTCAGTCTACAAGTGCATTACCACAATGTACTTCAGCAGATAATTCGAGCTGGCAGGTAAATACTGTTAACGGGTATCTTACTAATAATGTCATTTCTACCAATTTCTTTACAAGAGCTGTACGTTTAACAGGAGGTACGGAATACCGTCTATCTTATGATTATGGAAGTGCATTAGGAGATTTAGATATGAAAGTATATTATGGATTTACTAATAATACCCCAACTTCTTCAAATATTACAACATTACTAAATACCCATAATTCTGTAACTGGACTTAACAATGCGATTGTAAATTTCACACCATTATTTACAGGAACATATTATATCCGTTTTCAATTAACAAGAGTTTCGGCATCTCCAACAACAACGCTCATAGTTGATAACATTAACCTGATACAGGAGACTTGTGGTCCTGGAAGAAGTTTAACTACTTCAGGGATTACGGCTTCTGCAGCCACAGTTAGCTGGTCAGCTCCGGCTTCACCTTACTCACCACCTTCAAATGGTTACCAGTATTATTTAAGTACTTCCAGTACGGCTCCTACCTACAGCGTTACTCCAACAGGTTCAACTGCTGCAGGTGTGACTACGGTAAGTTTATCCGGATTAGCATCAAGCACTCAGTATTACATTTGGGTCCGTTCTAATTGTGGGGGGTATTTTAGTGCCTGGTCAGTTGTAGCTACATTTACAACATTGGTTGGAGCTACTCCATTAATATTAGATGCTACGTCAACAGGTACCACAAAAACGGCCTGTGATTATAGCTTCTTTGACAGTGGTGGAAGTAGTGGTGATTATCAGAATAATGAAACTTACACGGTTACGTTGATGCCTGCAGTTGCAGGAACTAAGGTTAAAGTAGTTTTTAGTACTTTTTCTACCGAAAATTCTTTCGATGGATTATCAATCTATAATGGAAATAGTACAGGAGCACCTTTAATAAATTCAGGATTACCTGCAGGATTTAACACAACAACCTGTCCGGCAGGGTCTTATTATGGTACTAATTCACCCGGCACGATTATTTCGTCGGCAGCAGATGGTTCCCTGACCTTTAAATTTACAACTGATTTCTCAGTAGTTAGCTCTGGATGGTCCGCATTCGCAAGTTGCGTTGTGACTCCTACGATAACAAGTTTTACACCGGCAAATAACAATTGTGGTGCCAATGGTACTGTTGTTATAACGGGTACAAATTTTACGGGAATTACCGATGTTTCTTTTGGAGGTGTTTCTGCATCTTATGTAGTAAATACCACCACCCAAATAACAGCAACAATTCCTGTCAATGCTAATTCAGGTCCTATTAGTGTATCAAATAATACTGCAACTGGGTATAGCTCTACCTCATTCTTTATGTTGGCTCCACCACCTGTTACTACAGGAGTTGTTATTTGTGCAGGAGGTTCAGGGTCAATCAGTAGTTCCACGGTTTGTAATGGTTATGTAAATTCAGGAACTACTATAACGGGAGCTTTGACAGCAGGAACTGATCCGATTGCATTTAAACCGACTCCTCCGGGAGGAAACTCACCTACTTGTTCTTTTTCTACTACAGTTACAAGAAACTACCAAGCCATCACTTTCCAAGTAAGCGTTACGGGCAATTATACGTTCCAGATGTCAAGTCCATTTGATGCAATGGGGTACATAACTAGTGGTGCTTTTACACCAGGTAGTTGTGCCAGTGGATCTTACATTATTGGAGATGATGATTCCAATGGAGGTTTACAGCCTAGAATGAATGCGGTTTTAACAGCAGGAACTACCTATACTCTTTACACTACTTCATTTGGTTTTAGTACTGGTACACTTTCTGGTGCTTACACATGGACAATTACTCCTCCTTCAGGCGGGCAAATTATGCTACAGGGTAGCCCTGACATGAATTGGTATACAGTTGCATCTGGAGGTTCACCTATTGGTACTGGAGCAACTTTCAATCCAGTTGGAGTTTCTGGTTCTGGATTACCTAATACCAATACACCGGGAACCACTACTTTTTATGCAGCTTGTTCTTCTAATCCTACCTGTAGAACCGCAACGACTTTTGTGATTAATCCAAGGCCAACAGTAACTTTTACTGCTCAGCCGGGTGCAACAGCATGTACATTTAATGATGTTACTTACACGACTCAGGCAGGTCAGTCCAATTATGTATGGACAGTTCCGGGAGTTCTAAATACAGATTATACCATAGTATCAGGAGGTGTAGGTTCAACCAATAATACAGTTACACTTCAATGGTTAACTACCGGAGTTAAAACGGTTACAGTAAATTACAGCAATGCTTCGGGATGTTCTGCCAGTTCGGCAACATCTTCAACAGCAACTACTGTTTCCGCTTCAGGAATTTCAACTACAGTAACCCCAAGTAGTCCGTCTATTTGTGCCAATACGGTACAATCCCTAACAGCAAGTTCAGCCTCAGCGAACTTCTTTACATGGACTACCACTGCAGGAGCACTATTTACGGATGCAGCTTGTACTGTCCCTTATGTGGCAATGACTAACTATGCCACTGTTTATTTCAAAAGTAACGTTAATGCTACTGTAACCGTTTTAGGTACTGTTGGGGGAACCGGTTGTGCGGCTCCTGCAACGGTTAATATCACAATTAATAAGGCGGTATGGAATGGTTCTGTATGGTCAAATGCAGGCGTAGGGCCGAGCAATACAATTAGTGCTGAGTTTCAGGGTAATTTTACTTCTTCTGTAAATGCTTCAGCAACTTCAGGTAACTTATCCGCTTGTAGTGTAATTGTGACGAGTGGTAATGTTTTATTTGACAAAGGAACTTTATCAGTGCAAAATGCAGTGGCAGTTAATGGAGGTTCATTAGTATTTGATGATGCTAATTATGATGTGAGTTTATACCAGCCAAATAATGTTAGTAATTCAGCTGGCGTATATTCAGGAGGTAATACAGGTAATATTACTTTTAAAAGAAGTTCGGCTGCACTTTTCAAATATGATTATACTTATTGGTCAACGCCAGTTTATCCACAAAATTTATTGACAATGTCTCCGGGATCTCCTGTTGGCTTGTTTTTGCAATACAATAATGCTTGGCAATATATTTCCAGTCCCGGAAGTACAACTATGACTCCTTCAAAAGGTTATGCAGTAAGAGCGCCTCAAAGTTATAACCTTCCGGCTCAGGGTCCAGCTACAGTATATCAGGCTCCTTTTATTGGAGTGCCAAATAATGGTGATATCTCTATTGCAATCAATGGTGGGGCAGGACAGATGAATTTACTAGGAAATCCTTATCCAAGTGCATTGTCAGCGGATGCATTCATCAGTGCCAATCCTAATGTAAATGGAACACTTTATTTCTGGACACATGCAAGTCAGAGTACTTCGCCATATCAATATGCAAATACGGATTATGCTGTTTATACTATTGGAGGAGGTGTAGGGACTACAGCTCAAATATCAGGACCGGGCGCAGGAAATAATTCAATACCACTAGGTAAAATAGCTTCTGGTCAAGGTTTCTTTGTTAAAGGTTTGACTAATGGTACAGCTTATTTTACAAACTCCATGAGAGTAGCCGGAAATAACAATCAGTTTTACAGAACAGCAGCTCCTACTCAATTTGAGAAAAATCGTTACTGGTTAAATATATTAGGAGAAAATGGAGCCTTCAAACAAGCTCTTGTTGGTTATATCGAAACAGCGACTTCAGGAATTGATAGGCTTTTTGATGGGGAGATGGTTGATGCAGGAAACGTAGTGTCCTTATATACTAATGTAGAGGGAACTAAACTTAGCATACAGGGAAGACCATTGCCATTTGATATTTCCGATACTGTTCCTTTGAGTTATAAAACTACAGCTGCTACTACTTACACTATTAGCATTCCAGAGTCTGATGGTTTATTTACTTCACAACACGTTTACTTAGAAGACAGAGTTTTGAATGTTATTCACGATTTAATGTTAGGAGGTTATACTTTTGCTACGGAAGTAGGTACTTTCGATAATCGATTTGTATTACGTTATACTGATCAGGCTCTAGGAACACATCCTGTATTTAATGAAAACAGTGTTGTTGTTTATAAAAACGATCATGGTTTGTTTATCAATACAGGTAACGAAATTATGAAAACCGTTAGTGTTTATGATATTAGCGGAAGACTAATTGCTACTCAAAAACAAGTCAATACAACTTCTACAGTTATGACTACACTACCATCAACTCAACAGGTACTTCTGGTTAAAATAGAAGGAGAGAATGGTGGAACGGTTACTAAAAAAGTGGTTTACTAAGTCAGAATAAATATACTTTCAACAAGCCCCAATATATGTTTAATGTATTGGGGCTTGTTAATTTACGGCCTTTCAATGAGAGGTTTTATCATTTGCTGCAACAATTTTTGTTACGAGAAAAGGGTTACAATTTTTTAATATACCGCATTTTTTTAAGAAAAGGGTTTGTTTTTAATCGATTTTATAGGTTTTTAATCGATTATGTATTTATTAATTTCACAGATATTTAACATTATAGCTATCTTAACAACTTAATTAACCTAATTTTCAAAATTATGACGTATTACTACAATTCTAAGTGTGCGCTTTTTAGGTCAGTTCACAAGTAGTTGGTATTCATGCTGTTT
>CAMFLD010000230.1 GCA_945957245.1 uncultured Flavobacterium sp.
CGCTAACATTTCTGAATATTCTGAATTGAGGTGCAATACCAGCAACTAATCCACCATTCCATTCGGTTTTGGTTTGTGGTCCTATTCCTGGAGTCATACGTGATATTTGACCTCCTAAATGGAATAATAAACCAAATCTTCCGGCTTGGTTTTGGATATCGAATAAACGGGTAAGATTTACAACACCTTCAGCTGAGAACTGGTGATGCTGCATTTGGAATGGTAAACTTCCAGAGTTATTTTGTTCCTGAAGATTATCTGCACTTAAGTTAACTTTTACCCCAAATTTTGGGCTAAACATATATCTTGCACCTACGCCAACATGGTTAATGGTAAAACCACCAAAAAACTTACCGGGATTGTTTCCATAGTATCCATCAGTATAGGGTTTTGAACCTTTTGACTGACCCACTTCAGCTTCAACAGACCATCTGTTAAAAGTTTCCCCTTTAAGTTCGGTATCTGGTTCCGCTGCAACAAGGTCTAACGCAGGCTTGTTTTTTTTGTCTTTCTGCGCATTTGCCGTAACGGAAAGGCACAGGAAAGGTATTAATAGTAGTAAGCTTTTCTTCATAGGGTAAGATTTGTAATTACTAATAGAATGTTAAACTGTTACAAATATAAATGTTTCCAGTTAATACACAATTTTTTTGCGTTTTATTAAGCGGAATATAAGGGTTTATTCTACAAAACCATTTTTGCCCGACGGCATCTCGTATATTTCCAAATCAAAATATTTTACTGATGCAAAAACATGGTCAAAAATATCTGCCATTATGTATTCATAATTTTCAAACCGTTTATCACTTGAAAAGGTATAAATTTCCAAAGGAACTCCCTGTGGCGTAGGTTGTAACTGACGGCAAAGCAATATCATGTCCTTATTTAATCCCGGATATTGGCTCAGGTATTGCGTTATGTATTTTCTGAATAAACCAAAGTTGGTCATATTACGCCCGTTTATTAAAACCGATTTATCAATATTATGCGCCGCATTGAATCGGTCGATATCATTTTGACGTAGTTCAATATATTCGGAAACCAGTTGGATTTTCTTCAAATCCTTAAGTTCATCTTCACTTAAAAAACGTATGCTGCTGGTTTTAATTAGTACATATCTTTTGATTCGTCTTCCGTCTGAATTCAACATCCCGCGCCAGTTTCTGAAGGAATCCGAAATCATGCTGTAGGTTGGGATAGTTGTGGTGGTGTTATCAAAGTTTCGAACTTTTACGGTAGCCAGGTTGATTTCGATTACATCCCCGTCTGCGCCAAATTTGTCAAAGGTAATCCAGTCACCAATACGCACCATATCATTTAGGGAAACCTGAACACTTGCCACAAATCCAAGGATTGTATCTCTGAAAATCAAAATGATAATTGCAGAAACGGCTCCAAAAGTACCTAACATGGTCGTTGTTGTGATATCAAATATTTTGGAAACCACAAAAATGAAAGCAAATATCCAAAGGACAATCATAATTACCTGAATGTAACTGTCAATCGGTTTATCGCTGTATTTGTGGTCCTGTTTTAAATAATCTCTTAGTGCGTTTAAAATGGTTTTGATAATCCATAAACTCAACAATACTATATAAATCGCAACCAGTTTTCCAAAAATGGCTTCCCAATACACAAAATTTTCGAGTATAATAGGCACACATTTGTAAATGAATAAAAGTGGGATAAGATGTGCTATATATTTGGCTGTTTTATTGGAAACCAACAAATCATCAAAGCGGGTTTTAGTTCTTCTGGCGATAATAATCATTGACCTTACGAGTACAAACCGAAAGACTCTGTATATAAAATAGGCCAATACAGCCAGAATGAAAATATTAACTGCCAGACTAAGGTAGGCCGAGATTGTTTCGCCTAAATCAAGCTTTTTTAGGAGCGGATAACACCAATTAAATATTTTCTCTACGAATTTGTGCATTTTACAGGTATTTTTTCTCTACATAAAAGGTTCCAAATGGAAGCCACGGGGCAATTTGAACTACAGCAAACTCTTTGTTAGTCCAGTTTTGTTTTTTCCAAATAATAAAAGCAAGCACTACATAAGAGATAAATAATAAACCATGAGCCATTCCGATTGGGAATAGTAACGATTTGTATAACTCGGGATTTTGCTTTTTGATTACAAGCATATTGAAAAACAATACTAAATAGGAAATGCCTTCAGCAATGGCAGCGAACTTAAATAATTTGGTCATTGGTGTTTTATTTGCTACAAAAATAACGAATATCCTCAATTATATAAGGCTCGGAATGATAAAGAAATTTACTTTTGCCATTATGAGTAAACGTGATTTAAAAAAATACCTTAATGAATTGAGCAAAGAACAATTGGAAGAACAGTTGTTTGAATTGTATGAGAAATTTAAAGAGGTTAAAACGTACTATGATTTTGCTTTTAATCCCAATGAAGATAAGCTGATTAATGAAGCCAAAGTCAAAATAGCTAATGAATATTTTCCCGCCCGAGGCAAAAGAGCCAAAATGAGGCGTTCCGTAGCACAAAAGTATATCAGGCACTTTATTACACTGGGTGTTGATGTAAGCCTTGTAGCCGATTTAATGCTTTTTAATCTGGAAACCGCCCAAAGATACTCGACCAAACGACAGGTCAAACAGGAAGCATTTTTCAAAAGCATACTGACAATGTATATTCAGGCAGTAAATTTTATGATTGAAAATGCCATTCTTAGCGCCTTTTTAGAAAGAGTAGTGGAAGTAAAAGAGGAAGCCAATCGTCAAAATTGGATGAATAAAGAAGAATTCAACAATTTTGTTGAAAAAGTTGATGATAATTTTATGTAAATAAGCGATTTAATTTTGGGATAAGCATTTTTTAGGTGTACTTTTGCAAAATCGTAAAAATTGCCATGTCTCATAAAGATTTCATTCCCGAAATTGAAGAAAAAAAGGAGCTTTACAGCTACCAAAAGGGCGATATTGACAAAATTTTTAACCGCCTGGATAATGCGCCAAGCGATCATCATTTACTGTATCAGCTTCCAACAGGTGGCGGGAAAACAGTAATTTTCTCAGAAATTGTAAGACGTTATCTGTCGCAGCACGACAAAAAAGTAGTTGTATTAACTCATCGCATTGAGCTTTGCAAACAGACTTCCAAAATGTTAAAAGGTTTTGGGGTTAAAAACAAAATCATCAACAGCAATATCAAAGAATTACCCGATCAGGATGAATATTCCTGTTTCGTAGCGATGGTTGAAACCTTAAAAAACCGCCTCAATGATGAAAAACTGATGATAGACAATGTTGGTCTGGTAATTATAGACGAAGCGCATTATAATTCGTTCCGAAAATTATTGAGCCAATTCAAAAAATCCTTCATACTCGGAGTTACAGCAACCCCTTTGAGTTCCAATATAAAACTCCCAATGCATCATAATTATGATGAACTCATAGTTGGTGACACCATTCAATCCCTTATTGATAATGGATTTTTGGCAAAAGCTACTACTTACAGTTATGACGTTGGATTAACATCTTTAAAGGTTGGAATCAACGGTGATTATACAGTTAAATCTTCCGATGACTTGTATATGAATATGGTAATGCAGGAAAAATTACTGCATGCATATACTGAAAAGTCGTTGGGCAAGAAAACTTTAATTTTTAACAACGGGATCAATACATCCTTATACGTATATGATACCTTTAGGGAAGCAGGTTTTGATATCAGGCATTTGGATAATACAACATCCGTTGAAGACCGTAAAGAAATCTTGCAATGGTTCAAAAAAACACCGGACGCTATATTGACTTCAGTTGGAATCCTTACCACCGGATTTGATGAGCCAACTGTGGAAAGTATTATACTGAATCGGGCAACCAAATCATTGACATTGTATTTCCAAATGATTGGCCGTGGTTCCAGAAAACTTCCTAACAAAGACAGTTTTATTGTTATCGATTTAGGAAACAATGCATTACGCTTCGGATTATGGAATGATCCTGTAGATTGGCAGCATATTTTTAAATCACCTGAATATTACCTGGAAAGTTTGCGGGATGATGCCGAAATTGAATTCAATTTCAAATATTCAATGCCTGAAGCGATTCGTAAAATGTTTTCCAAAACAGCCGATGTTACTATGGATATCGATGAGGAATTCAAAAAAACAGTGGCTCAAAATAAACGTTCCAAAGAAGTTCTCGAAAAATCAATAAATCAGCATGCATTAATGTGCGTAGAAAACTCAAAGGATTTGCATCAGGCCAGATTATTATCAAAATTATTATCAGATGATATTGAAAGTCGTGTAAAAAGATTCGTAAGCTGTTTAGGAAAAACCAGTAAAAATTATCGGGAATGGCTTATTGATGATTATAAAAACAAACTAAGTTTAGCCATTGGCAAAAAGTTTAGAGAACTTAACTTAGCTGATTGATTACTTCATAAGAAGTCTTTTTATATTTTGATTATCATTATTTTAAATTATAATAAAATCCAAATTAGCTACATATATAAATGAACTATAATTTATATTATGTAAAATAGAATTTTTTAAAATACAACCTATTCTTGGAGCTGGTTTAGTTGTTAAATGTTTTTAACAATTGGCTTCCTCATCTCATAAGCTTTACTAATTTTGTACATCACAATTATCAAAAACAAATGAGTAATTCGATTGCTGAAAATATCGCTAACTTTTTAAAGGAATACGCACCATTTAATTATTTGTCGCATGATGAATTAATTCAGGTTGCTACAAGTATTGGCGTTGTGAATTTGGACAAACATAAAACCTTATTCCAAATTAATGATAAGCTTCATGACAGCTTTTATGTTGTGGCATCAGGCGTTATTAATCTGACTGTTATTGCTGATGCTGAAGAAACGCTTCTCAATAAATGTTATCCCGGTGATGTTTTTGGTTTGCGTCCTTTTTTTGCTAAAAACAATTACATGATGACTGCCAAAGCTCGTGAAGACAGTATTGTTTATGCAATCCCAATTGCCAGCTTCAAACCATTTGTTGCCCAAAACCCACAAGTATTAGACTTTTTACTTGAGAGTTTTGCTACGAATACCCGTAATCCGTTTGATAGAGAAAATCGCGGAAAACTGATAACCGACAACG
>CAMFLD010000231.1 GCA_945957245.1 uncultured Flavobacterium sp.
GAGATCAGCCTCGGTCTCGTGGGCTCGGAGATGTGTATAAGAGACAGCTATTAAGTAGTGGCATTAATTTTGGTTATTACAATACGGTAGGTGAGTCTATTTCAAATGATGAGGGGCACCAGATATGGAGCACCATGGATATGAATGGGGATAACAAACCCGATTTAGTTGTCACCTCCCAAGCCCAGTCGGGTGTCATTAGGGTATTTGGTAATGTCAACAGCAATCCTTACTGGAAGGTTTACCTGAACACAGGCTCAGGATTTTCAGCAACTGCCATAAACTGGCCGCTTCCGGTGGGTGGAAATATTTCCAGCGGCATTTTCAGTGGCTATTACCACGCTGCCGACGGGAATGTAAGCCTGGAAGATGAAGGCAGCCAGCTATGGAATACAATGGACATCAATGGTGACAATAAACCGGATTTGGTTGTTACCGCTCAAATGGTTTCCGGTTACGGGCGTGTTTTCGGCACTATTGGCAGCAGTACTTTCTGGAAGGTTTATTTGAATACAGGTTCCGGATTCTCGACAACAGTAACGAATTGGACGCTTCCTACGGGAGGGCAAATCGCCAGCAGCACGGCGTATGGCTATAATAAAATATCCGATTTCGATATTGCCTTTGAAGACGAAGGAACCCAAATTTGGAATACCATGGATATCAATGGCGACAGTAAACCTGATTTGTTGGTTACCGGCCAGTTACAATCCGGGAATGCAACAGTTTTCGGAACCGTTGGAGCCAATCCGTATTGGAAAGTCTATCTTAACACAGGAATTGGTTTTTCAGCTACATCAACCAGCTGGGCACTACCTGCTGGGGGTCAGATTTATCAGAACGTTGCCTTCAGTTTTAATAAAACAATTGATTTCGATTTACTCTATGAAAACGAAGGGAGCCAGATGTGGGACACTATGGACATTAATGGTGACCATATGCCCGATCTTCTGGTTACCGCTCAGATGCAGTCCGGAATTGGGAGGGCTTTCGGGAATGTTGGTATCAGCAATTACTGGAAGGTTTACATCAACAGCGGCTCGGGATTTGGAACGACTGCTACGAATTGGCAACTCCCTATAGGAGGGAATATTTACAACGGAAATCCTTATGGTTATAATAAGACCAGTGATTTTGACCTGCTTTTTGAAGATGAATCGAGCCAGATGTGGAGCTGTTTCGATATCAATGGCGACAGTAAACCCGAACTGGTGGTTACGAGCGAAATACAGTCAGGCCAAACTAAAGTATTTGGTACAGTTGGCAGTAATCCATATTGGAAGGTTTTTTCAAATAATGCGCCACTAGCCACACCAGGATTTGAAAGTTCACCGCAAATCGTTGTCTATCCCAACCCTGCAACGGATTTTATACACATCGAATCAAGCCAGCCATTCAATGAGGCTCAGATATTCGACTTAACCGGCAAAAAAGTAATGCAGACAGATCCGGCGGCTAATGAAATCGACATCCGTTCATTGTCAAAAGGAATCTACCTATTACAGCTTATTGTCAATGACGAAAAACTGATTTATAAACTAATCAAACAATAACCAAGATGAAGCACCGCAAAACAATATGTTGACAGCCAATCAGGTTGCCAAAGGAAACGTAGGGTCAAGGGACTAGAGCCACTTTGCGCATCACCGGCATGGTCTCTAAAGAATGCCGAATGACATTATAAGTAAAAAAAAATCATCAATAGCAAAGGTAGTAGCTATGTTCTCAAAATCATGGTATTCCAGTGAAGTGAGCTTTAGGGTTCTGTTTTGACGAAAAACCCTGTATGTTGGATTCAGGAGTTTCTTATTTCTTCAACTCGAAAGCTTACTTTATAAAATAACCTCCACTCCCTTTGTCTTCAGTTGGCATAGTACTTCTGCTATTTCTTTATTATCAGCAAAATGGATGTTATAAACTCTTTTCAGATTTGGGCATTCCAGCAATTTGGAAATGTCCGCCATTGTTTCACTGAGCATCTGCCCATCAAATTCGATCATATTTCTTAAATATTGAATACCGTTTAGATTTACAATTTCAAATTCATCTCCCTCACCATCCCATTCCTTTACCAGAAGGTTATAACAACCTGCACCCGGACTAAAAACCAATATTTTGTCCAGGAATTCCTGTGGGATATCCAAATCCCGGTAATAAGCAAATACTTCAGGCAACATTGAACTATAGGACAACTCCTGGTATTCACGACTGTAACTCTTACGGTGCTTGAGCTTTTCCGCCTCATCAATATAGTAGCCAAAATCCGTAAGGCAACTTATAATTCCTAATTTTAGATGAATATCGTCAAAATCTTTCACTGCGAAAATTTAGGATTAAGTTCATTTTTTATTCCTCAATAGCACGGTTATCATACAACTGCGCTAAAATAGACAGGTGTTTAGCGAGATCAACCACCTCCATTTCAGAACTTTCAGGACTGCCACCCTCTGGGATAGAGGGTCTGAGCGCATATACTTCATTTTCATTTGGTTTCCTTAATATTCCCTGATATTTTTCAAACAGGGGAAACATAAAATCACTGTTCAGAATCAAATCCATTACCAGATGGTTATTCATCATAACAGAAAAATCAACTTCTGGATCACCACTGTCCATAAAAGCACCATATATACCAGTGTTTGGATTAAGGCCATACAACCCATCATTGTAGAAATAGATCAGATTGCCAAAAACGGAAGTCATAATAACATAGCAGTCACTACCGGGCAATCCCCAGTCTATCAATATCTCGTGATACGATTCAGGAAGCACTGTTCGAAACATTCCTCCAAATATAGCCCTTCCTTCATTTTCAAGAAATTCTACGAGAATCGTAGGTATTTTTCCTCGTAGCTGACTAATCTTAACTGGGTTAAAGGCGCCGTATTTTACCTTAGGATGCCTTTCCAAAAATTTTGTAATATCTACCATAACAACGTTTGTGTTTTTTCTAATTGCATTTTGAAATCACCAGTCTCCGAAGCTTTTGTATTGCTTCAGATGAGGAATTGTACCTGATCTTATTGTAATCCTGGTAATACCATTTTCCTTTTTTCAGTTCAAGGTAATCTTTGATTATTTTGAAATTAGGAGCAGTACTACCCACATAGTCAAAAGCATCTTCCAGGATTTCGAAAGATTTTAAGACTACCCAACTGTTTTTACAATAAGAATAAATAAAACAAGTGTTTACTCGGCTCTGGTCACATCGGTCAACTACAAGTGCTATTTCATCCCTTCCGTCTTTATTAAGGTCTCCTACATTGATAAGGCAATATAATCCCTGACCGACTCCAAGATGGAGTTTCCTCCCTCCTTTAAAAGACAGTGTTACATCGCTTTGCTGTTCATAAAACCAAGCCACTACATCATCCCAATTTTCAAAAGAAGGGTCAGGTGCATTTTTAATCTCCGCATTTATCACCTTTGAATAGTTGCCCTGATAAAGTATTTCTTTCGTACCATCGCCATTAAAATCACCTTTGACAGATAATTTCCGGAGCGGGTGCATCTGAAAACTTTGTGAAAAAAGTGATAAAGGCAAAAAAAGGCAAATTAATATTTTAATAAGCAGGATTCTCATTGCAATTAATTGTTGCTGTGACTTTGATTAAGTCTGTTTTATTTAACGTTACTAATACTTCTAATTAAGCTTTTGGCGGGTTAGTGGTTTAAGTTCAATGCTTCCAAAAATTCAGCCTTTCTCCTCAGCGCCACTGAAACCGTAGAACCATCGGACATCAGAATCGCAAAGCCTCCACCCTTGGAAAATTCTATATAGTGCTGTATATTAATAAGGTGCTTATGATGTATCCTAAAAAAGTTGTACGGCAACAGTACACTCTCAAAATGGGATAATGTTTTGGAAATCAAAATTTTAGTTTTATTGGAAAGATAAAACACAGTATAGTTAGAATCTGCCTCACAACGCACAATGTCATTAATTTTTACCCGTTTGGTACCCTGTGAACTTGCCAAATCAATATAGTCCAACGTATTGGTCTCTGCCTTCAGCTTATCAATTGCCTTGTTTACTGCATGCTTAAACTCTTCAATCTCTATAGGTTTCAAAATATAGTCCAATGCTTCCTTTTTAACTGCCTTAATGCCAAAGTTATCATAAGCCGTTACGAAAATTACCTTTGATTTCAGTGATGGAAAAGAGTCAAATACCTCAAAACCATTTCCATCACCAAGCTCGATATCGAGGAACAGGATTTCAGGTTCTCCATCTAATAGAAATTGCCTGGCTTCGGCGAGGCTACCGGCCGTAAATGCAATTTTAATATCCGGGAATTCATTTTGCAGCAGTTGCACTATAAAGTCCCTACCAAATTTCTCATCATCTACTATACCAGCTTTAATCTTCATTTTCGTCAATTTTTATAAATAAGCGCACAGAAGTCCCTTCTTTACCATGGTCTTTTAGATTAATTAATTCCATCCTTATATCACTTTTAAATAACATCCGGAAAGTATCAATCCGTTTTTGCGATAATTTTAACCCAAAAGATTCCTTTTTGTTTAATAAAATATTCTCTTCTGCTATGCCATGACCATTATCAGTAATTGTCACGGTAAGATACGGTCTTTCGTAATCAAAATATATGTCCAGTACACCCAGACGGTCAGTAAGACTGCCAATTCCGTGCTTTATTGCATTTTCTACAAAAGGTTGTATCAATAAAGACGGTACAGGCCAATTCAGATTGACATCCGGATGCTTGGAAACCGAAAAGTCAAAACCTTCCTGAAACCGAAGTCGCTCCATATTTAAAAACATCGTGAGATATTCCATTTCGTCGCCAACCTTTATAAACGTCTTCTCAGAATAGGCTAAGGTCTGACGGATCATTTTTGAAAACGAATCCAGGTATTGATTGGTTTTAGAAAAATCTTTAGAATACAGCAAAAATTTTATGGAGTTTAGGCAGTTATAAATAAAATGTGGATTTATCTGTGCTTTAATTGCCTGCAGCTCCAATTCCGCTGCTTTCTTCTCATATACCAATACCTGCATTTTCCTCGCCCTTCGTTTTTCAAATAATCTGTATAAAACCTGTCTCTTATACACATCTCCGAGCCCACGAGACCGAGGCTGATC
>CAMFLD010000232.1 GCA_945957245.1 uncultured Flavobacterium sp.
GGACAGAAGATACATTTTTCAAATGTCCGATTTACCATTGAAGTTGTCGATAAAAAAAGAATTAAACAATTAAAAGTAACTTTAGAATAAAAATAATGCTTAAAAAAACAATTGGACTTTTCTCCATGTTATTGCTTATGGTAAGCTGTAAACATGATGTATTGCCAAAACCGGCAAGCCAATTACGTTTGGATTATCCGATAGCGAAATATGCTCATTTCAGCAGTCATTGCCCTTTTGAATTTGACATAAATGAAGATGCTGTGATTAAGGAAGATAAAGACTGTGGCTTTTCTATTCATTATCCCAAAATGAAGGCTACCATTTACCTTACTTATAAAGAGGTAAATAACAATATCAATATATTGTTGCGTGATGCTCAAAAGCTAACCTATGAGCATGTTATCAAAGCAGATGATATTTTGGAACAGCCTTATATTAATAATGACAAAAAAGTCTATGGTATGTTTTACCGTGTTGATGGTAATGCTGCAACCAATGGGCAATTTTATGCTACGGATAGTATTAAGCATTTTATCACAGGTTCAGTATATTTTTACGCTAAGCCTAAATTCGATTCTATAATGCCGGCAGCGAGTTATGTGAAAAATGATATGCAGCATCTAATGGAAACCATCAAATGGACCCGAGGTCGTTAGGTCGAACGGAGCGAAGCTAAATAAAAAAGGAACTCAATATTGAGTTCCTTTTTTATTTTAGTGTTATCCTTTAGTTTTCATTTCAGATACTTTGTAGGTTTCACCATCACCAGTACTTTCTACAGCTTTAGTGATTTTTTCACCATCCAGAATAGCTCCGTCAAACTCAACGGTAGCCTGCTTTTTATCAAAATCAACAGTTGCTTTTTGAACCCCGTTCATTTTGGATAGTTTCTGTTCAATTGTTTTAGCGCAGCCTATGGCACAAGTCATACCATCAATCCTAAAGTTAGCTGTTTCAGGTTTTGTTACAACAGTAACTTCTTTTTTGGTTGTTGTTGCTTCTTTAGCTTCAGGAGCTGGTTTGCTTGCGGTATCTTTACATCCAACAGCTAAAATAGAGGCTATTCCAAAAGTAAAGAGTGATTTGGTGAAATTCATGGCTTTAAAGAATTAATAATATCCATGGACAAAATTAATAAAAAATAAAAGTGGTTATTCTTAAAATAATTACAAAATTTGAAGTGTAAAAGATAAGTTATGAAAGCACAACAATTAAAATGGATTATACTCACTGCGCTTGCCTTTATTTGGGGAAGCTCCTTCATATTAATTAAACTTGGGCTTAAAGGCCTTAATCCTTTTCAATTGGGTTCGCTTCGGATAATTTTTTGTGCTGTTTTCCTACTGACAGTAGGGTATAAAAGCCTTGCCAACATTGCCCAGCATCAATGGAAATATGTAGCGTTGACGTCTCTTTTCGGGACATTTGTCCCGGCTTATCTTTTTGCCATTGCAGAAACCAAAGTCAGCAGTTCTATCTGTTCAATACTCAATTCGCTCACACCATTAAATACTTTAATTCTGGGAGCTATTGCTTTTGGTCTTAATTTCAGAAGGAACCAGATTTTAGGAATTATTATCGGGTTAATTGGAACGGCTATATTAATTTTTAATGGCAACTCACAGGGAGTTTCCAATGATTATTCTTATGCAGCTTTTGTATTTATTGCTACTATTTGTTATGCTACAAATGTAAATCTCATTAAAAAATACCTTTCGGATGTAAAGCCTTTAAGTATCACCACCGGTAATTTTTTGGTCATGTTGATTCCTGCAGCTATAATTCTGTTTTGCACCGATTTTAGCACTAAAATGAATTTGCCTGAAACGCATCATTCCATGCTTTTTGTTTTGATTTTAGGTGTAGTCGGGACGGGTGTTGCCAATGTTATTTTTTATAAATTGATACAAATATCTTCTCCTATATTTGCTTCATCAGTTACTTATCTGATTCCCATAGTCGCCTGTCTTTGGGGATTTATGGATCATGAAGTTATTACTCCGATGCAATTATTGGGGGCATTTATTATCCTTTCAGGAGTTTATTTGGCTAATAGAAAATAAAAAACCCCGGTTTATCCGGGGTTTTAACTATTTTGAGAATTCAATTAATTATTGAAAATCTGCATCAGAAACACCTTCGTTGATTTTTACATCACTCATTTTAATGTCTAGCTCGAAGCCAACATTCATAATAGTATTGAAAGGTATTTTTACTCCTTTTACAACTCTGTAATCCTTAAAGTTGGTTACTCGGGTCATTTTTTGACCACCTTGTTCTTCGGTAGTAGCTTCAGCAGTTTTTAGTCCGGATTTTACATCGAAATAGTAAGTTGTATCTCCATCAACTACAGCGTAGCAGTCAGAACCATCTATTGGCTCAATTCCTGAAATTTTAACGTCTTTCTTAGTAGCTAATAAAGTTTCGTTGAACAAAACTGCATTTTCTTTCATTCTTGCAAGTTGCTCTCCCTCTAATACTTTTTTCTGACCTTGTTGCATCATGTAACCGGTATTTCCATTTACTACCTGTTTCATAATTGAACCCATACCAGCCATTGAAAGTTCTACCATCATTCTTCCTTTAGAATCAGTTTTTGAATTGTAAGTCAAAGGCATTGGCGCCTGAGGAATAGTAGTTGAACCTGTATAAGCAACAGATTTTACTGTTTTAACAGCTTTGTCTCCTCCAATTGCAGCTACATAAGCATCGATTACAGATTTTACAGTAACTCCGGCAGGAACTGCTTTTTTCATGGCAGGTTTGTCAGTTTTGTTACCAAACTTATCAAAGTAGAACATTGGTATTTTTGTTTTTTCCAATCCTTCAATTACATCAGAACCTTTACCAACAATTAAAATTCTGGCATTATCAGCTAAGAAATATTTGTTAGCTACTCTCATAATATCGTCAGGAGTAACGGCATTGATGTTTTTGATATAATTTTCATAGAAATCAGCAGGAAGGCCTTCGGTTTCGATGTTTAATGCATAACGCGCCACAGTAGCCGGTTTTTCAACCTGCATTACGAATTTACCAACATAACCGGCTTTTACGCCGTTCAACATTTCATCAGATACTTTTTCAGTTCGGATTCTTTTTAATTCTTTTAATGTTTCAACTACAGCGCTGTCAGTTACAGTGTTTCTAACTTGAGTATTTGCTCTGAATTCGCTGAACATATTTTTGTCAAAACCTATGCTTGAACGTGCACCGTAAGTCCAGCCGTGTTTTTCCCTTAAATTCATATTCATGTAGCTGTTAAAATCACCACCAAAAACCTGGTTAGCCAAAATTACAGGGAAATAGTCCGGATCTGTCATTTTCAGGTTAACTGTGTTTAAGATTGTAATTTCAGATTGTACCGCATTGGGCATATCCACAAAGTTGATTTGTGTATATTGTACGTTAGATGGATTTGAATAAGTCAGTCTTGGAGCAGTAGCTTTAGTCCAAGAACCGAAAAGCTTCTCTACCATTTTCTTAACATCTTTAGTCTTAACATCTCCAACAATTACAAGGTAAGCATGTTCCGGAACGAAATACGTTCTGTAATTGTCTTTAACATCCGCAAGAGAAACATTGTTGATGGTTTCTTCTGATAAATATTCTCCATAAGGATGGTCTTTACCATAAGCCAAAACTCTTTCAACTCTTCCGGCAACAGCAGTTACACTTTTCTCTTGGGTTTTTAAGCCTTCAATAAGTTTATCTTTTTCTTTGTCGAATTCATCTTGGGTAAAGTTTGGCATCAACGCTCCTTCAGCCATTAATTCCATGATTCTTTTCGCATATTTTGACAATCCATTTGCTGAAGCTCCTGAAGAATGGAAATTGATTTCTGCTCCCATGAAGTCGATTTCTTCATTGAAAGGATCTTTAGGAGTTTTTGTAGAACCGTTTCCAATCAGACTGCTGGTTAGTTCGTCAACTCCTTTTTTATTTCCTTCTGCATAAGGCGTATTGTCAATAGTTAGGTTATAAGAAACCCTTGGAAGCTTGTGGTTTTCAACAACTAAAACTTTTAATCCGTTAGGTAACGAAAAAGTTTCCGGTTTTTTTATGTTGATTTTTGGGGCAGCTCCTGGTTTTGGCTGCGTTCTGTCTTGTGCTTGCGTCATAAAAGTTAAAAACAAGCTTGATAATACTATAATTGATTTTCTCATTGTCTTACGATTTATTATTTGTTTTGCTTAGCTTGTCCGTCAGTGCTTGAGTCAGCTTTGTCTTTTGCAGGTACATAATCTAAAATCAAACGTTGGTTTGGATTTAAATATTTTTTAGCAGCATCCCTGATTTCTTCACGGGTAATAGAGCGTAAGATATCGATATCAGTATTGATAAGGTTAACATCACCATATAATAGGTAGTAAGTAGCTAAGTTTTCAGCAACCCCTTCAATATTTGAATTACTGTCAACAAAATTACTTTCGTTGATGTTTTGTAGTTTTTGGAAATCTTTTTCAGAGATTAAGTCTGTTTGTAATTTTACGATTTCCTCATCAATTTCTTTAATTAAGTCATTTGATGTAAATTCACCTTGCGGCATTCCGTAAAGGATGTATTGTCCGTAATCTTCCTGAGCATAATTAAAAGCTCCGATTTGAAGTGCCATTTTTTTGTCGTCAACAATTTTTTTGTAAAGTTTAGAACTCTTTCCGTTACTTAAATAGGTAGAAATCATATCCAGAATTCTGGCATCACGGGTTTTCATTGATGGGATTCTGTAAGAAGCCACCACCATTGGTTTTTGGATGTTTGGATCCTCGTATGTTGCGTGTATAGTTTCGGTAATAGGCTGTTCAACGAAAGTCTGTTTTTTGATTTCAACACCTCTTGGAATGGCTCCGAAATAATCCTGAACCCATTTTTTTGTTTGTTCAACATCTATTTGTCCTGCTACAATCAAAACAGCATTGTTAGGCGTATAGAATTTTTTGTTAAAATCCTGGAACTCTTTTAAAGTTGCAGCATCTAAGTGTGCCATAGAACCGATAGTTGCCCAACGGTAAGGGTGAACTTTAAACATGTTTTTCTTTACTTCCGCAAGTAATTGTCCATAAGGCTGGTTGTCCACACGAAGTCTCTGTCTCTTAT
>CAMFLD010000233.1 GCA_945957245.1 uncultured Flavobacterium sp.
AGACTGTAAATCTGCTGGGAGACCTTCGCAGGTTCGAATCCTGCTCTCCCCACAAGAAAAACCAATTAGGAAACTAATTGGTTTTTTGTTTTTTGAACTGGGACATAAGCTTGCTTTTTGGAGTGGTTTAAAAAACAAAAAATAAGACTGCAAAGCAGGCTTAGAGGGTTTCTTGGTCCGGATTCCCTTTCAAGGCTCAACGAAGTTAATCCTGCTCTCCCCACGAATAAATAAAGCAATAAGGAAAACGCCAAGTTTACTTGAGCGTTTTTTTGTTTGGTTTATTTTCAGCACGTAGTGCTGCAGGAAAGATGAAATCAATCCTGCTCTCCCCACGAATAAATAAAACAAGCTTCTGATGAAGCATTGGAAAAAGGTTTCATTGATTGAGCTTTTGTAGTGAATAGCCCAATTCAACAACCTTTTCATTTTTGATGATTTGGTTTTTAAAAGTTTGCTTTAGCAAACGAAAAAACCCAGTCGAAAGACTGGGTTTATACATATTTTAGAATGGCCATCTTTTGATGCCAATCTTGATAATATCCCAAATTGCACAAGCGAGGACGCCAATCACAAGTTGTACAATGACGAAAATTATCGCTTCCTTATTGAACCATGTCTTTTCTGGAGATTTAGGTTCGGATGGTTGCATTCCCATCCGCTATATATCATTGGCGAATCATCTTCGGTTCGTCAATCGATATATTGTTCAAATATTTGTCAGATATTGAAAATTATAAAAGGAAACCCTTCCGAGTAGAAAGGTTTGGTGTATTCAAGTATATAATAGGCTTCATTAAAGTAGGGCTTTCTGATATATTTTAGAAAACAAAATCAGTTGTTTTGTAATATACACGACATTTTACTCCTTTTCAGGCATTTAACTTTGAATAAAAAATAAAATGAAAGCGTCAATTTCAAAAACTATTTTATTTAGTGGCATACTGATTATTCTACTGACATTATCCAGTTTTACACTTCAAAAAATTATTGGGAAACAGGAAGTAAAACAAAAAAGCAAAGGCTTTGCCGTTCTGGAACTTTTTACGTCACAAGGCTGCAGCAGCTGCCCGCCGGCCGATACTGTTTTAGGCAAATATGCCTTAGCAGATAATCCCAATATTATCCCTCTGGCCTTCCATGTAGATTACTGGAATTATATAGGATGGCGGGATCCATTCAGTAAAGCGGAATTTTCAGGCAGGCAAAGAGATTATGCTAAAAAAATGAATATTGAAGGAACCTATACGCCTCAGTTGATAATTAACGGACGTTATGAACTTATTGGAAGCAGAGAAACGGCTATAGAGAATAAAGTGAACGAAGAACTTGGCAAACCGGTCACTGACATCATAAAAATCAATAATACCATAATTGCCGATGGGAAGTTAAAAGTCAGTTTTGAAGTCAATAAAATTTCTCCAACCGAAGTGGTAAATTTAGCTTTAGTCAAAAAAAAGGAAGTTACTTCTATAAAAAGAGGAGAAAACTCGGGTTTAAAACAAACCAGTTATAATATTGTTTATGACTTTCTTTCCTTGCCTATTACTAAAAAAGAAGGAAATGTTTCAGTGCTTAACTTTGACAAAAATTGGTTGGCCTCGGATTTTAAGCTTGTTGCTTACATACAATCAGCAAAAAACGGAATTATAACCGGAGCTACTCAAACGGAAATAAAATAATTTCAGAAGACTGTAATGATTTTAGTCAAAAAAATAAAGCTTTTGGGAGGAGCATTGCTTTTATCATTAGTATCTGTGACACTTAAGGCTCAAACGATTCAAAAACAATTCTTTCAGGATAGTATTTCTGAAGAAAAATTAGTTGTCTTAAAAAAGGAATTTGGAACTAATAAAACTATTATAAAAGAATATGAAACTCAGATTTTATTAGCACTTTCATTTTATCCGGAATTAAAAAACACTGAAATAGAATTTCGGATTAAAAAAACTAAAACACCGCTGACATCAAAGCCCAGCTTTACCAGTATGTTTGTTTCGGCGAAAAAGAGGAAATACTATGTCACAATCAGCAGTCAGTCTATAGAAGCTTTGGAACCTATTTTGTTCCGGAACTTAAATTTTAATGCACAAATTGGTGTATTAGGGCACGAATTGGCCCATATTGCTCAATACAATCACTCCGGTTTTGGAAAAATGCTTCATATTGTTGAAATCGAGTTGTTTTCTAAAAACAAGGTTGATCGCTTTGAACACAATACCGATATGAGTTGCATCAATCATGGGTTGGGGTATCAATTATTGGACTGGAGCAAATCGGTAAGGGAGAAACTATGCAATCAAAATTGGAGAGGAGCAAATAACGTTTGCTCTGACTCAAAAAAAGAAAGATATATGAATCCTGAAAGCATCATCAAAACGATTGAAGAACTTTCGATTTATAATCATAAAGAATAAAAAATGGAATTTACAATTGAAAAATTAAAACAAGGAGAATATTCATTATACGAAAATATGGTTTTTGGTCTGTACAATGACGATGCAGATGAAAATCAGCAGGATTCATTAATGAATTCCGGAAAAATCAGAAAAACGGTTGAACGCAGTTTTACCAATCCGGAGCAGGTTGAAATCAATTTATTCAAAGTAAAAAATTCTATCGTGGGTTATGTATTACTGACTTTTTTCTGGAGTAATGAATATGGCGGTCTGGTAGCTATAATTGATGAGCTATATCTCATCCCCGAATTTAGAAATAAAGGTATTGCCACAACATTTATAACAGAATTGGCGCACAACAAAAACTATAGTGCGTTAAACCTGGAAGTTTTTAAAGAAAATAATGCTGCCTTAAATCTGTACAGGCGTATGGGCTTTGAAATTGTAGATCGGCACTTTATGATCAAGAGACTTTAAAACCTAATTTTCATTAAACAAATCCAACTTAAAGATCGCCATGTCTTTCAGCAAAATACCCTTTTCGAATATGGGTTTTGGATAGTTTATGAGATAAAAATCTTTTATTAAATCATATTTTACAAAACCATTTTTTTGTAAAAACGGATTTGCCCATAGTCAACATCCGGAGTACCCAAAACTATTCGCTTAAATTTTAAACGAAAAGCGTGCATCCTAATTTCTTTAAGCAGTAAAGATCCTAAGCCTTTGTTTTGAAACTCAGGCAGGACAGCAATATTTTTAATTTCCACTTCATCATCATTAAGTTTTAATAAAGCAAAAACAGCAATCGGATAATGGACAGTTTCATTAAAAACGGTAAAAACATCGCATTGATAAATGTATTTTTCTATAGCCTCAACAGTTTCATCAGCCAAGAGCAAAAGAGAAAATGGCATGGATTCTTTATCAGAAACTTTATGGATTTTAAATAATACCATTGCACTAAATCAGAGTAGGTAATGCAGTTTCCAACTTGAATAAGACGACATTATCTGATCATAGCCCGGAGTTGGTATTCCCAGCCTAAGTCCGGAAACAATCACAAATTCGGTCAAAGCTTCAAACTCGGTTCTGCCTTTTTTCAAAAAATCATTATGCATAGATGAAGTGGCATTATATGGCATTGCTGCAATTTTAGTCATGGTTACCTCAACAATATTAGGTAGTAGAATATCATTTGCCTCTGCTATATCAGCTACTTCGATTACCAATTGCTTTAGAATATTTTTATAATCATCATTCTCCAGAATGGGACCAATAGGCAAATTGAGATAACTGGTTAAACTGGCTAATGGAGAAACAAAAACAAACTTCTCCCAAATCAATTGCTTAATATTCTTCGAAAGATGGCTTTCAATACCTTCAGCATTCAATATAGCAGCAAGTTCAGACAATCTAAGGTCTGAAACATTATCAGAGCCAAAGTATAAACTTTTCATTGCCCCGGTAACCTGTACTGTAGCCGTTGCAATAAGTTTGGCCACAATATAGACACATCCATCCAATACCTGAGCAAAAGGATAAATTTTTAAGATACGTTCCCTGGCATTAACGCCATTTAACAAAGGAAGAATAACAGTTTCTTTAGAAATACTATTCTTAACTGTCTTCAGGCTCGCTTCAAGATCATAACTTTTTACAGAACAAATCAAATAATCAAGCGTTCCTACTTCCGATGGTTCTCCTATAACAAATTTGGGATAAATTAAAGATTCTGTGTCAGATGTGAACAGTTTCAGTCCGTTATTTTTAATAATAGCTGCAGTGCTTTCTTTCGTAATAAATACAACCTCAACTTCATTTGAGTCAGCATATTTTTGAGCTAACATGCTTCCAAAATACCCTCCTACTCCACCAATTCCCAAAACACCTAAACGTATTTTTCTGCTCATAGTATTAATACTTTTTAAAGCTGTTATAATTTGTAAATTTCCATGTCAAAAAGACAACTGCGGCAACAATTAGGTAAAAATTTCTGGCGATCTCATTATCAACAACCCCAAGAACAAAAGCTGTTACCACAAGCAGCAGCGAAACTACTACTTCAATTGTCCCATGGATTTCAAAAGGAACTAATTTAAACAGTCCCAACTCAAAGTTAGTCAGTATCGTCAAAATAAAATGAATTCCGGCTAAAATATAGGTAAAGATACTGGTAGTTACCGGTAAATTAAAAAGATGAGGAGATGCTAATAAGAAGGCAACTACAACATAGTCAAGGAAACCGTGAATTTTTGAGTCAATAAATTTCATAATAAGTAATAATTTTTTAAAAAAAGTAACGAAGTGTTATTACACATACACTCAGTTACCTAACAATCAATGAATCAATCCAAAAACAATCATTTTTCTTCAAGTGTAAAATTGAAGTATATTTTAACATTATCCGACACTTTGCTTTTTACAACAGCAGGGATTTTGATATCAAAATCCTGAGGCTTAAGATTAAAGGTACCGGTAGCTATTAATTTCCCATTGCTTGGGGTCAATTTGATTTTAGTTTTAATTTTTTTAGTAACTCCATGCAAAGTCAAATCACCTTCGACATCATAAAGTTCCTTGCCGCTTCCGGTTTTTGAATTATCAAAATTCAATACTTTTCCTTTAAAGGTTGATTTAGGAAAACACCAAGATTCTATGTAGTTTTCATTAAAATGTTCTTCCATAA
>CAMFLD010000234.1 GCA_945957245.1 uncultured Flavobacterium sp.
ACTCAAAGCATCAGCTTCAGGATGGAATTGCAATCCTACGAATTCATCTGAAAAACGAACTCCCATAATGGCACGCTCGTATTCTTTGTGAGTTCTTATTTTTTCAAGCGATATAATCGTAGCTCCTTTTTTACTGAAAATACTCAGCTTAGGCTGAACCACCTGATAATCCCTGCTATCAATAGCATAAAATGGATTTTCTAAACCTTCCAGAATGGAGTCATTCATTCCGGCTTCGGTTTTATGTACAGTCATTACTCCAAAAGAAGTTGATTTCCTTTTAGTGATTTGGGCTAAACCGAAATGATGGCATGCCATCTGAAACGAATGGCAGATAAACAAAACGTGTTTTTTAACTTTCTCTTCCTGATTCCATTTCCAAAGCCGGTCTATAAAATCATACCATTTCAAATCCCAATTGCCATTTCCTTCTAAAGGATTGCCCGGACCTCCGGTGGAAATATAAATGTCAAAATCCTTGATATTGGGAAATTCACTTTTTCCACGAACATCAAAAATTTTGAAAGTTACAATCTGATTAAATCTATTGATAATATCAATGATACAACGCATTCCCTGATTAGGTTCTCCATCGTACATATCCAAAACCGCTATTCTAATTTGTTGGTTCATGCTTGCTGTTTTAATGGTGCAAATTTAGAAAAATAGTATTTAGTATTAAAGCTTCAATAGTCAGTTAATAACAAATGAATCAACATTAAAGGCCTCGGGTAAATTCACTGGTAATCATATCAACTACTTTTGTCAAATCATTTGTAGCTTCAAATACCTGCAATTGTTTATCAGCTCCGGTTCCTTCGTTCAAAATGGTATGAACATAATTGATATGTTCACGGCTTCCCAACTCATCTACCACATCATCAATAAACTCAAGTAATTCATAAATCAATGCTTTTGTTTCGACTTCTTTTTGCAAACCAAAATCTATCATATAGTTATCAATGCCATATCGGGCGGCTCGGAATTTATTTTCTTTAATTAATGCAATTCTATAGATATTAAAGCTGGTATTGGCCAAAGTAAGTTTGTATAGCTTGGCTACAATTGCCTGTATTACAGCTACAATACACATGGCTTCATCCACCGTAAGGCTCATATCGGTAATACGGAATTCAATAGTATTATAAAAAGGATGCAGACGTAAATCCCACCATATTTTTTTAGGATTGTCGATGCATTTGGTTTTCACCAAAGTATCCAGATAATTATCATACGATGCTACACTGTCAAAATATTCCGGTAAACCTGTTCTTGGAAATTTGTCAAAAACTTTGGTACGGAAGGATTTATAACCCGTATTTCTGCCTTCCCAGAAAGGAGAATTGGTAGATAATGCAAAAATATGAGGTAGGAAATAGCATGCCTGATTCATTAATTGCAATCCTATTTCACGGTTTTCAATCCCCACATGACAGTGCATACCGAAAATAAGATTGGAACGGGCAGCATCCTGTAACTCATTTACAATATGATGGTAACGGGGATCATCGGTAATTGGTTGATCCTGCCAGCGGGAGAACGGGTGAGTCCCTGCACCGCCTACTACAAGTCCCTGTTTGGCCGCCAGTTCAACAATTTTGCTACGCAGGAATTTAATTTCGGCTTTAGCCTCACATACATTTTTGCAGATATTGGTTCCTACTTCAACCACCGACTGATGCATTTCGGCCTTAACCTGTTCGTTTAGTATGATTTTAGCTCCATCAACAATTTTGGATAAATGCGAACGTAAATCACGGGTATCGGGATCAATAATCTGATATTCTTCTTCAACACCTAGAGTGAATATTGGTAATTTTCTTGACATAATCTATTTTTTTAGTTGCAAGCATCTAAGTTTCAAAGTTTTTACAAATAAGCTATTTCTCAACTCCAAACAATTTAACTTTGCTACTTTGCTACTTTGCTACTGATTCTTTAATAAATGTTCCCCAAGTAAGGTTGCTTTGTCCCGGTTTTTGTTTTTTGACAAATGCAATAGCCATTTTTGCAGACGTTTCCACAACCCATTCGAAGTTTTCGGCTCCTACAGAAGTTAATTCGGCATCCGGAGCAGGATTGCCAAAATCAATAGCATAAGGAATTCCGTTTCTGACGGCAAATTCTACGGTGTTAAAATCATAACCAAGACCTTTGCACAGCCTTAATGTATAATCTTTAATGGTAGCCATTAGTTTTTTATCGGTGTTGGGATTTTCAACAACATATCTCAAATGATGTGGATTTCTTGGCTCATAAGGCATAATACGCACATCTTTGCATCCAAGGCAATATACACGGTAGTAATCTTCAAAAACAATTTCTTCCTGTAACAACATTACCAATTGTCCGGTTTCCCGATGTTTTTCAAAAAATTCTTCTTTATTTTCCAAACGATAAACATTTTTCCAGCCACCACCGGCATAAGGTTTCATATAGGCCGGGAATCCAACATAGTCAAATATTCCGTCCCAGTCCATTGGATATTTCAAGTTACGGAATGACTTGGATGTTGTATCTGTAGGATGTTCGGCTGAAGGAAGGATTACAGTGTTTGGCAAAGGAACTCCCAGAGTATCCGCAAGGCAGTTATTAAAAAACTTATCATCGGCACTCCACCAAAATGGATTATTGATGACATTGGTTCCTGTCAACGCTGCATTTTTCAGAAAAGCTCTGTAAAAAGGTACATCCTGCGAAATCCTGTCTATGATTACAGCATATTCACCGCCTTTGTTCTGCACAACCTTATCAATGGAAACGGCTTCAGCTACGATTCCTTTTTCTCCTTTTGAATTTACCCTGTCTATGAATGCCTGAGGAAAGGTATCTTCCATTCCGAATAAAATCCCAATCTTTTTCATGTTTCTTTATGTTATGATTTATATTATGTATGCTTTTTAGTATTGTTTAAAGTAATTTAGAAAAACTTAATCCTTGACAAATAATGAGGAAACATTTCCCGCCACACAGGCCAGTCGTGCTCCCGATCCTGTCTTATATCCAACCAATGCGGAACGTCTTTTTGCGTTAGGATTTTACTCAGTTTTAAATTAGCATCAAAACAGATATCCCAGTTCGAAGTTCCCAATATGATATCCATATTCCAGAGTTCACCATCATTGAGTCCATACAGGTAATCTTCGGGAGAATTATAAAAGACATCATCATCCCAATGTCCATCCATAAAGCTTTTAATATCAAAAGCGCCACTCATAGAAAACATGTGACTAACATAACCGGGATGCCTGAAAGCGAAATTAGCTGCATGGTAACCTCCAAAGCTACAGCCTGCAACTGCTACCTTTCCGGAGTAGGTGTTATTCTTAACACGTTCAACAATTTCATGACAAATCATCTTGTCGTACCATGTATGATTTTGGATGCGGTGTACAGGATGTATTGATTTATTGTAAAAGCTGTCCTTGTCTATGCTGTCGGGGCAAAATATCTGAATCAGTCCTTGCTCGATATACCAGCGGGCACTTTCTATCAGTCCCTGATCTCTGTTTTCATGAAAACTTCCCATAGAAGTAGGGAAGAGGATAACAGGATAACCAGCTTGTCCAAAAACAAGCATTTGTATTTCTCGGCTCAAGTTGGGTGAATGCCACTTAAAGTATTCTTCTTTCATTAAATTACTATTAGATTAACAATTATAATGAAAAAAACGTTGTGAAACTTATAAAAATCAATATATATAAAACAATTACGATATAGTTTTTAAAGATATTTAGTTTTTAAATAATCTTTAAAAAACCCTTTAAAATCAATGGTTGATTTTAATTTTTGTCAATACAATACTTATTCTACAATAAGCTGCAACTGGCTTTTAAGACGTTCGATGAGCATATTCATCATCCGTTTGTTGAGATTGGATGAAATCTGAATGTATTCTGCATATTCATCGAGTGTAAAGAAGGCGATAATCATGCCTTTTAGGGAGTTTCTGAATTTAATATCCCGATGGATTACATTTTCTATATAAGCTTCTTTTTTCTCAGGACTTAAAGTAAAGAATACTTTCTTCTGCTTGACGGCATAATTGATGAAAACCTGAATGAATAAATCGTTTTGAAGTTTCAGAATAGGACGAAGGGTTCTGTTTTGAAATACTTCTTCAGCAGAGGATTGATTTGTAATTGTTCCTAAGGCTTCTCCTCTTAATTCAAGGACATTGTTATCTCTGGCTTCCATGGGGATTGTTTTTTCTTAAAATTAAAAAAAAACCTCTGTTTTTCAACAGAGGTCATTTTATAGTTATTAATAATTAATTGTTAATTATTTCACTTTAAAGACTGTTTTACGAACCAGACGTCTAGCCCAATCAGATTTTTTGTCTACTGAATCATCTTCACCTCTTGAAGTGATGGTAATTCTTGATTCACTGATTCCGGCTTTAACTAAGATTGCTTTAACTGCCTGAGCTCTGTCTCCGGCTAATTTATTGTTGAATTCCGTTCCGCCAATTTCATCTGCGTAACCGGTTATGTCAACACTTTTGCCTGGATTATTTTTCAGGTAGTTAAGTATAAATCCGATGTTGCTTGCTGAAGCAGCGTTTGGTGTTGATTTTCCTGGGTCGAAATAAGCAGCGATGTAGCCATCGTTGATTAACTGTAATACAGCATTTTCAGTAGCTGCTGCCGTGGCTGCGCTTCCATTTTCCTTAACCGTATTATTTACATATTTCTCTAAGTCATCCGGAACACCATTGTTGTTTTTATCAACCATTCTACCTTTAGTATCAACTGCTACGCCGGCAATAGAGTTTTGCTCTTGATCTAAGTAATCAGGTACTCCGTCTTTGTCGCTGTCATTCATTAATTCTTCAATCTCACCGATTCTGTTATTTAATGAATCCATTTTAGCATCATTCTTATCTTTGATAATAGCCCAATCGCCGTGAATTTTACCT
This sequence comes from uncultured Flavobacterium sp., assembly GCA_945957245.1. Classification (GTDB taxonomy): domain Bacteria; phylum Bacteroidota; class Bacteroidia; order Flavobacteriales; family Flavobacteriaceae; genus Flavobacterium. Next base: position 4,919 of record CAMFLD010000234.1, read on the forward strand.
TTACCAAGTGCAAGTGAAAGCCCAACAGATGCTCTGTATAAACTTCCTGCTAAGTTATTTTTTGGATCAGAAAATGTTTGTCCGTCCCAGTTATAATGCTGTCTGATATTTGAGTTTACCGTGAAATCAACATAAACGCTAACATTTCTGAAT
>CAMFLD010000235.1 GCA_945957245.1 uncultured Flavobacterium sp.
GCTTTGGTCTTTGGAGGAAAGGAAATTACCTATCAGTCCTGGAACGGAATTGACGGACAAACGCTTCATGACAACAGGACTTTTAACTCGGCGGGGATTTACACCGATGAATCCGGAAACATTCATTATTACAAAAATGAAGTGGATAATTACCAGCAGGATCATTTTCAGTTGCACTGGAATGAGCGAATTTCAGAGAATTGGAGTACCAATTTTGCGCTGCATTTTACTCCGGGAAAAGGGTTCTATGAAAATTACAAAGAAGATGCCGATTTTGCCGATTACAACCTAACTCCGGTAGTTATTGGAGGAACTACCATAAACACTACTGATTTAGTACGTCAGAAATGGCTAGACAATCAGTTTTACGGAACTACTTACTCTGTCAACTACAAAAAAGGGAAACTTGACTTTATTGCAGGAGGAGGCTGGAATCGTTACCAAGGGAAACATTTTGGTAAAGTTATTTGGGCCCGATATGCCTCAACATCGGAGTTGGGTGACCATTACTATGACGACAATGCGACGAAAACCGACAATAACATTTTTGCCAAAGCAAATTACCAACTAACACCAAAACTAAGTTTGTACGGCGATTTACAGTTGCGGATTGTAAATTACAGGGCTGATGGTGTACAGGCCAATGTTGTTGAAGATACTTTCAATTTCTTTAATCCAAAAGCAGGTCTGAATTATACCCTTAACGACAATAACACTTTATACTTCTCTTACGCAAAAGCCAATCGCGAACCCAACCGTACGGACTACGAAGGCGGAAACGTGAAATCTGAAAAGTTGGATGATTACGAATTAGGCTGGCGCTATTCCGTAGATAAAACAAAAATCAATACCAACATTTACTATATGGCTTATAAAGACCAATTGATTTTAACCGGAAATCTGGATGATGTAGGCAATCCAATTCGTTCTAATAGCGAAAAAAGCTATCGTCTGGGATTGGAAGTAGATGCTACTTTTGCCCTTTCCAATCAGTTTATCATTCGTCCTAACTTTACAATAAGCCAAAACAAAAATATTGACCTCAATGTTCAGGGAACCAATGTTGGCACCAAAGATATTGCCTATTCTCCATCAATTATAGCAGGGAATATCATGGTTTACAAACCAACCGAAAGTCTTCAGATTTCATTATTGTCAAAATTTGTTGGGGAACAATACATGAACAATATTGAATTGCCCGAAGCCAAGCTTCAGGATTATTTCGTAAATGATTTAAATGTTAGTTATGAGATTAAACCAAAATCAGTTTTTAAATCGATTATGATTAGTGGTTTGGTTAATAATATTTTAGATAAACAATATGTATCAAACGGTTATATGTATGATGTTTATCCCTACTACTATCCGCAGGCAGGAATCAACTTCCTCGCCGGATTATCATTAAAATTCTAAAACAAAAAACCTCTCGTTTTGAAACGAGAGGTTTTTTTTAATTCGTTATAGTCAGATTACCTCCGCTTATTTCAACCCGATAAGGTTTCATTGTATAAGGCTGACCCGGGCTTTGTCCCGAATACAGGTTGTAAGCATTTTCGGCAGAATTACAATTGCATTTTGCTTCAATACCATTAATACTCATAGCAGTAGAGCATCCTACTCCGTAAAGTTGGTTTGGGCAGGCCAAGTCAAAGGCATTGTAACCACTTCCCGTATTGAAAACCACAATTCCGGCTACACCCTGAGAATACGTTATATAATGGTTTCCCGGGAACTGTAAGTTCGGGTTCAGGTTCATATTGATATATAAATTTACCGGATAGTTGGGGATATTAGGATTTTTATAATTAATGGATCCCGCATCACAGGCAAATAAAAAAGGCATTAAAGCTAAAAGGAACAAAATCTTCTTCATAGTAAAATTATTTGAAATACATAGCGAAACAAATTTAAATTAATTAACTTTGACAAGCGTTACAAAACGCAAACAAATTTGAAATAATATTAAAAATAGTATCTTTGTAAAAAGAAATCCCATCCCAATGGGATTTTTTCTATTTATATAAATGAGCATAATATGAGTAAAGTATCTTATTACACCGCAGAAGGATTAAAAAAATTAAGAGAAGAATTAGATCAGCTTAAGAGTATTGAAAGACCTAAGGCTTCGCAAGCTATTGCTGAAGCAAGAGACAAAGGTGACTTGTCTGAAAATGCAGAATATGATGCTGCCAAGGAAGCGCAGGGAATGCTGGAAATGAGGATTGCCAAATTAGAAGAAGTTGTCGCCAATGCCCGTCTGATTGACGAGTCTAACCTTGACATTTCTAAAGTTTTGGTTCTTTCTAAAGTAAAAATCAAAAACCAGCAAAATGGAATGGAAATGAACTATACGCTGGTTGCTGAAAGCGAAGCTGATTTAAAATCCGGAAAAATTTCGGTTACTTCCCCTATCGGAAAAGGACTTTTAGGAAAATCGGTTGGACAGATTGCCGAAATTACGGTTCCGAATGGCAAACTGAACTTTGAAGTCTTAGAAATTTCGAGAGACTGATGAGCAGTATTTTTACTAAAATAATCAATGGCGAAATTCCAGGGTACAAAGTAGCCGAGGATGAAAACTTCATTGCCATTTTGGATGTAAATCCTAATGCCAAAGGCCATACTTTATGCATTCCGAAACAGGAAATCAATAAGATTTTTGATATGGAAGAAGACCTTTATCTGGGTCTGATGCAATTCTCACGAAAGGTGGCGAAAGCTATTGAAAAGACCGTTGATTGTAAAAGGATTGGTGTTGCCGTAGTTGGTCTTGAAGTGCCACATGTGCATGTACACCTTATTCCACTTCAGGATATGGATGACATGCGTTTTCAAAGAAAAGTTAGTTTATCCAAAGAAGAGTTTGAAGCACTGACGAAAGCAATTCAGCAAAATTTATAAAATAAAAAATCCCGTTTAAAACGGGATTTTTATTTTTGTCTAAAAGTCACCTGCATAGTAGTTCCTTTACCCAGTTCCGAATGCGCTACTTTGATTTTACCTTTATGGTATTCTTCAACGATACGTTTGGTCAGTGACAGACCAAGTCCCCAACCTCTTTTCTTGGTGGTAAAACCAGGCTCAAAAACACGTTTGAACTGATTTTTAGGAATACCGGTTCCGGTATCGGTTACTCTTATTTTTACAAAATCCCTGTCTTCTATAATTTCCAGCATGAGGCTGCCTTTACCTTTCATGGCATCGATGGCATTCTTAATCAGGTTTTCTATGGTCCAGCTGTGAAGTGCAGGATTTAAGGAAACCATTATTGGTTTTTGAGGCGCCTCAAAAGAAAACTTAATCTGTTTTGAGAACCTGGACATCAGGTAATCAAAAGATTGTTTTGTTTCAGAAACAATATCGAGCAACTCCAAATCGGGTTCAGAACCAATTTTTGAAAATCGGTCGGCTATAGTCTGAAGCCTGATGACGTCTTTTTCAACTTCGTTTACAGTTGTTTCATCTGCATTGTCTGCCTTCATGATTTCGAGCCAGCCTAACAACGATGATAAAGGCGTACCAATCTGATGGGCTGTTTCCTTAGCCATTCCGGCCCAGAGTTTATTTTGGGTAGCCATTTTGGTACTTCGGTAAAAATTATAAACCACGGCACCAAAAAGGAAAATAATCAGCAACAGTGCAATCGGATAATATTTGAGTTTATTGAGCAGGGAAGAATCACCATAATACAGGTAGTGCTTCTGCCCTTCTGAAATCTGCATTACGATAGGATCGTTTTGGTTTTTCAGTTTTTGGAGAAATGCTTTGAGTTTGTTTTTGTCTTTTAAAATGTCATCATCAATATTAGCTGTATTGATAATGGAGTCATTTTCGGTTAATATGATTGGGATGGAGGCTTCCTGTATAATTTTAAAAGGAAGCTCTACATCAATATCAGCATTTGGGTCTATGCTGTTGATTTTTTTTTGAGCTAAAGCCCAATTCTGCATCTTAACACGCTCTTCTTCCTTGAAAATCTGAAAAAATGAATAGGTATTCCACAAAATCAAAACCACAATGACAAAGGATGCCATAATGATAATCCAGCGGGAAACATTTCTTTTATCGGAAAACTGCATGTCAAATTTTTTATAAATATAGATAAAACCGGGAAAGTTTCGAAAGATGGTACATTCGCAACCGATTAATTATTTAAATGATATAGTAAAAAGCTGTAAAACTCCACCTCACTTTTGACTAAATCGTCATAGGTTGAAACTTTACCATTATGTCCCGAGTTACTTAAGGTTTGAAGGTAAATTGGATTCTTTTGAGCTGTCCTGTTTTGCAGTCTAGCTGCAAATTTGTAAGAATGTAATGGTGGCACCCGATCGTCATTTTCCGAAGTAATTATCAGTGTAGTAGGATAGTTGGTTTTTTCATCTATTTTATGGTAAGGGGAGTACGAAAATAAAAGGTTGAAATCTTCTTTGTTTTCTGGATTTCCAAATTCGTCCAAATGATATTTCCCTACGGTAAACTGGTCAAATTTTACCATATCAAAAACTCCTACTTTTGGAATAGCAACCTTGAAAAGTTCAGGTCTTTGGGTAATCGCCACACCCACTACAAGTCCACCATAAGAACCTCCGCTAATAGCCAACTTAGACGGCGAAGTATATTTTTCTTTAATCAAATATTCGGCAGCATCTATAAAATCATTAAATGAGTTCATTTTTTTTAGTCGTTTTCCGTCTTTTTCCCATTTCAATCCTTTTTCACCACCTCCCCGGATTTGTGCATAGGCATATACACCTCCCTTGTCTAAAAAACACAAAAGTCCCGAGGAGAAATTAGGAGAACTCACCTGACCAAAACCTCCATAAGCCTCTAATAGAGTGGGATTATTACCATCAAGCGGCATTCCTTTTTTATAAATAATCGTAATCGGAACATCTTTTCCATCCCTGCTCTTATAGGTTATGTTTTTGGTTTCGAAATAACCGATAGGAAAAATCGTTGGCTTTGCCCTTATATATTGATTATAATACTGTATTATTTCTCCGGTAACCACATTCAACTTGTAATTAACTCGAGGATACGAATAAGAGTTTATGACTACATAAAGAC